>NZ_LWGJ01000682.1:0-12245 GCF_001635845.1 Oleiphilus sp. HI0132
AATTAGCAGATTAAATTGACGGGTGATAAATATGTTCGCAACTAACAACGAAGTACAAATGGTGGAAAAGACTGAAACATCAAATGTTGTAAATATCCGTAGCGCACGTAAAGCACAAGAAAAAGCACAGCAAGAGTTATTAGATTATATGATGTGGACAATGAAGCACGATATGGATCCACACCGGTTGCATGATGACCCAATCGAAGTGTTTCGTGAGGAAATGAAAGCAAAAATGAAATCAGCGCAAGACGTAGCCTAAGCTGCTAGCTGTAGTTACGGAGTATAAATAGAAGCGCAGTCAACGCGACAATATAATAAACTGATTTGGCCTGAGTTGGTTTATCTATAAAAGGGAAGCATAGAGCTTCCCTTTTTTTGTGTCTTAGCTTCATAATATATCGATGACAGAAGATCTATTTGAAACTAGTGCTCACGCTTACCCCGAAGCAATTGATATTGGCTTAGATGGTGGGGCCTTAAGTTATTACCGTCACTTTTATTCTCGCAGTGAAGCTGACAGCTTATTTAAGTCTTTGCTTTGCGATATCGAATGGCAGCAAGAGTATATTCAAATGTATGGTGTCGAGCGCCCAATACCGCGGCTCAGTGCATGGTATGGTGATCCTAACATCTCTTACAGCTATTCTGGGATCGCTGCAAAGCCGAAAAACTGGACGCCCTTATTGCAAAATATAAAGATCTTGGTAGAGCAGCGTACGGGTGAAATATTCAATGGTGTCTTGGTCAACCGCTACCGTAATGGTCAAGACAGCGTATCCTGGCATAGTGATGACGAATCAAGCTTAGGCCCTGACCCGATTATCGCTTCACTTAGCTTTGGTCAAAGTCGCTACTTCCAGCTAAAACACAAAAGGAAAGAGGGAGAAAAATATCAGCTGGAGCTTGAGCACGGTTCTTTATTGCTAATGAAATCCGGCGTGCAAAAGAATTGGTTACACCAGGCGCCAAAAACTCGACGCGAGGTTGCAGAGCGAATTAATCTAACTTTCCGACGAATTATGTAAGGGGCGTGTCTTTATTTGGAAACAGCAATAGAGCCTTTTCCGACGCCTTCGTAGGCATTGACGCGATAATGGTTGGCGGGCTTCATTTCTTTACAGCGTAGGGCGACATGTTGAGCAATTAACTCAACAGTTGAGTCGCTATCAATTAAGTAGACACGTTTGGCAGGGAGCGTAACACTAAACTTACCTTGTTGTGCTCTATAGGCAAACGTTACGTGCGCTTTACCGTCAATATCAAACTCCTCGACAATATCTTCTTGCGTACCTATATAAATATTTCGGAAGCAAGCCGCCCAATAGTCTTCTAAGTCGAAATTTCGTTGGTGGTTTTCAAATATCTCAATTTTTGAACGGTGACCGTGAACGATTCTCTGGCAGTTGCCGTCATGTTTTTTGAGGCCGTGGCTATAGTGGTAATAAGCACCGTCAATGTGCTCCTCACTAAGAGAAAGTTCGACCTTACTGACATTGTCAGGAAGGGCATTAAGAATTATTGTTTCGAGATAAGCTGCAACGGTTTTAGTATTGATGGTTTTTACATCAAGTACTAGCACCGCTGATTCCGGGGATATGTGTTGATAAGACCCCATGACGTTTTTCCAATTTAGCTCACACACACCTTTATCTTGTTTTACTTCAAGGTTTTTGGCTTGTGCTGATATCACAAAGCGGTGATCGAGTTCTTCATCGATTATTTGCTTAATCTGCTTTTTTACATGACCGAAGTCAAAGACCATTCCCTGATCATCCAGCTCACCACTAAGCACTATGTCCACGATCCAGCTTTCACCGAGTATCCCGCGTTGAAAGTCATAGTAAGAGAAATCGATAACACTGAGGTTGTTAACAAACAGCTGGTTCATAAGTTTTCCTGAATGAAAGCAGGGGAGTCCCGACCTATCGCGTAATGATATCAAAGGATAGGTAGGGATTCCCCGACATTTTACAGTTTTTTTCCTTTTCTTGGTTTTTTGTAACATATTGAATACTTAACTTGTTAAATCAGGTATTTAGATTAGCCTTAATAGACACTAGTTAACTAAAGTTCCTATTAATATCGGTTTTCATGGCAGAATTTTCCGTATCCATCAAGCTTAAGACCCAGTTGCTGCAGGCGTTAGCCCAGCAGGTTGCCGTGTCGTTTAATGACGGCATTGGAAAAGCGATTCACGCTACCTTAGCTCAGTTATATAAGAAACTAGAGGATGCTGAGGATTGGCTGCGAGCGGATTTTTCTTTAGCCATTAATCTTCTAGAAGCAAATAGTGAATGGTTTGCTGCACAGGTTGCAAACAATGCTATTGGCGCTCTGAAGGAGGTTGAGCAGAGTTTATCAAATGAAGAGGTGCTCAGTGATGAACTAGAGCAAGTGAAAACTGATACACAAAAGCCGCATGGTGGCGATAAGCTTGACCTTGACTCACTTAGTCTTGTCTCCAAAGATGACTTTGAAGATTGGCTTAGTGCCAATATGGGTATCAAGTACCTAGAAGCTGAACTTGGTTACGAGCTTCATGAGGTTTGTTTAATTGTTTCGTACCTGTTTGGAGAAACAATTGGAAAGGAAGATTGTCCTCTGGCACCCCATGCAATTTTCAGCACCTTAAAAACAGCTATCGAGCAACTAGAAATCCCGGCGGCTCCCCAGATTGTCATCTATAAAGCGCTGTCTCGTAGCTTTCTTGAAGACTTAAGAGAGTCATATCTTGAGATAATCGGCACTGTTAAAAAAGTCCAAGTTAATTACAAGCCTAAGCAAACTCAAGAGCCGTTAACAAAGACAGAAAGTGAAGCAGATGCCGCACAAGAAGCCAGTTCAGCCGAAGAGACAGTAAATCACAATGTTGAAGGGCTGAGTGATGCACCAGTTATTGGAGGGGGCTCTTCAGCCGCGTCTATCCTTGAAAATAGCCACCAATATAAAGCTCAAGAAAACAGCACATTAGATACTTTGTCACGTCTGCACACCTCCTCTACTAGTGGGGGGCAATTGGGCTTAGCTTCTGCTGGGGAAGAAATCGATGCAAACTCGCAAAGTATACCTGTAGGTCAATACGCGCCTGCTCAGTTAGTTGGTGCAATTAGCCAATTACAGCAAGTTAGAGATGATACCGAGCTAATCGAACGTAAGAAGTTACGTACTTGGATTGAAAGTGGTCTAAGTGAAATGCCGGGCGGTGCCAAGAATATTGGCCAGCAAGAATCCGAGCTAATCGATGTGACGGATCGCTTTTTCGAAGTCATTGTCGAGAAAATCGGTGTCAGTGGTTTGCTCGAGCGTTGGTTAGAAAAACTTAAACTCACTATTCTTAAGGTAGTTCTTCGAGATAAAACTTTCTTCTCTAATGCTTCGCATCCAGCGCGTCAATTGTTGAATAAACTAGCCAAGCTTTCAGCGAGCGAGAAGTCTGATAAGAAACGACTAGAGAAAGTTTTGGATCGCTATATCGGTAAGGTTGTAAGTGACTTTGACCATGATGATCAAGCGATAGAAAAAGTTGTAAAAGAGCTAGATGATTTATTAGAACGCCAAGCAATCGCGCAAAAACGTAATTCGGATCGCATTGCTCGGGCCTATGAGGGAAAGCAAAAGGTAGCAAGTGCTCGTCATAAAGTTGTAACAGACCTTAATGAACTTTTGCAGGGACAGTCAGTTCCGGTTGTACTGATGGAGCTTCTTGATAAAGCCGGGTGGCGTGAGCATTTGGCCTTAGTCGCTGTTCGCGATGGCGAAACAAGTGAAGGCTATACCGAAGCATTAAATGTTGTAGATGTACTTTTATCGTGGTTGGGTGAAGAGGTTGATGATAGTGACCAATGGGCCGTTGAACTAGAAATGGAGTTGGAAGCGCCTTCTATATTAGAACTAATCACAAAAGAGTTAACAATTGTTGGGCCTGTTGGATATGAGACGGTATTGCAGCGACTGGAAGATTGTTTGTTCCATGATGTTGATCCGCTGCTCGTCAAGATTGATCGATACGAATGGCCTTACGAGAAAACTGAAAAAGAGATTAAAGACCTGCGTCCAGATCAGGGTCAGGACCCACAAGCTTCTCATTGGCATAAGCGCGTAGTGACGATGAAAGTTGGTGAATGGGTTGAAATAAAAGATGATCAAGGGCGTGCCAGATGCTTGCGCCTCGCCTGGTCAGGAAGTGAGTCTTTCCGGTTCGTATTTGTTGATAGCCAAGGCATGAAAGATGAAGGTATGCCTTTGGATAAGTTGGTCGAACTGTTTAAAGCTAATAAAGCAAGCTTTGTTGATAACGATGAAGTGCCCTTGGTTGACCAAGGCTTACATCAAATGGTTCAGTCTGTTTACGAAGAACTTGCTAGCCAGTCTAGTTGTGATGTATTGACAGGTTTACTTAATCGTCAGGCATTTGAACGCGGCTTAGAACAAAGTATTTCCGGTGCTGTTACTAATCAAAGTAAAGCGACTTTGATTTATATCGATGTCGATAAGTTCAATTTAACCAATACCAGCTATGGGCATCATGCTGGTGATGCTTTATTGAAGCATGTTGCTCAGACCATTAAAGCACAAGGCCTGGAAGATGCATTTTGCGGGCGTTTGGGTGGTAATGAATTTGGTATGATTTTGGTCAATTGTTCGCTTGAAACGACAAACGATGTAGCAGAAAATATTTGTAAAGAAGTCAGTTCGCAAAGCTTTACTTGGGAAGACCATGCTATCAATACGACGGTGAGTATTGGTGTTGCCGATTTTGAAGTTGAAATTGACTCCTACGACACCTTGATGCGAAAAGCGGGTGTCGCATGCGACTCTGCTAAAGAGCATGGGCGAAATCGCGTTGTACTGTATGAAGCGCTAGACAAAGACCAGCACAAGCGTGATCAGATGTTGGAGTGGGTTCAAAAGCTTGATCAGGATCTCGATGAATTGCTGACACTTCGCTGTCAGGAAATTCGTCCGATCACCACCGACCCCAATGCCAAGCCTCATTACGAAATTCTTTTGGGTGTTAGGGATAATGGTCAGGTATTGCCGCCTGTTATGTTGATCGAAGCAGCAGAACACTTTGGACGAATGGCGATGGTTGACCGCTGGGTGATACAGAACGTATTGCGTTGGATGGAGACACATGAAGAGTCTGTTGCTAAATCTGATGGCTTCTCAATTAATTTGTCTGGCAACTCTTTAAGTGATGATTCATTCCTTGAGTTTATACTAGGGCAGTTTGCAGCTAGCACGATTCCTCCGGAAATGATTTGTTTTGAGATTACTGAAACTGCAGCCATTACAAATCTGGCTGATGCGATCGAATTTATACGGGTACTAAAGCAGACTGGATGTAAGTTCTCACTAGATGACTTCGGTTCAGGTCTTTCGTCCTATGCTTACATTCAAAAACTTCCTGTTGATTTTATTAAAATCGACGGTGTGTTTATCGGCAATATCGCTAACAACGAACGTGACCAGGCTTTGGTCAAATCAATTAATGAGTTAGCTCACTTTATGGGTATGAAAACAGTTGCTGAATATGTAGAAAACTATGAAATTCTGAATGTTCTAAGAACTATTGGTGTTGACCACTCTCAAGGCTTTGGAATTAAAAAACCTGGTTTATTAGAAGAGTTAGCTTAAGTATAAGGCTTTGTGCTTGGAATACTTCAGCTATTCAGTACTTGTGAGTAGGCTGTGTAAACTCGCTTTTGGATCTCGATATTTTCGTCTTTTAGTCTCTCATCCAGTCGCTTGGCCGATTGGTTAATCTCTTGTTTAGAAAAGTTGCTAGGAATTGAGTGAGTCGCGTGGATTCGCTTGTAACTGGCGTAGTTCACTGGAAAGGGGCGGTAGGCTTTCTGAATCCCTTCATCAATAAGGTTAGCGACATCTTTATGGTCGTGTGTTTCAGAGATGCTTAGTGTATTTCCGAAGTCGATATGGATTTTACCCTTTTCTTCGCTCAGGCCTTTCTTACAAGAGATGAAATCATCAAACCGGTCTTTCTGATAGTCTGAGTTGTTTTCAGAGTTTATCAGTTCGTGAGCTTTGTCAATGTCACAAGGATCCCACTCGTAAGAGAAGCAGACAGGTACAATATTCAATGCGTTCATGTAATCGCTAAATGGTCGTTCCTTGGGCTTCGCTAAGATAAGCATTTTTATCAGGGCGGGGTTAGTTTTGTCTATATTGTCTTTTGCCCGGCCTTCCTTTTGCGCGATCCAAACGTTACCTTGCTGTGTAAAATGTAAATAACGAATGTACTCAGATTGTGTTTTCATCGCTTTAAGCATTGCTCTAGGAGACTTCAGAGATCTGAAGACCTTAAAGCAGCGGTTGAGTAAGGCAAGGTCGTTAGCAGCTGGGTGTTGAAGTAGGTTGTCACCGATAGCGCAATTTGAGGTAGAGAAGCCATATTCCCTTAGCGCTTTATTAAGGATGAGTGGATCCATCACGATGTCTCGGTGGTTCGAGATAAAAACATAGGGCGTCGCAGGGTCTAGTTCATCAAGACCGGAAACGCTCAAATCATCATAGCTTGTTTCTATGTAGGGGAATATAGACTCTGCCACCCAGGCTTGAAAGGCATCAATCGAGTGAATATCAGCTAAACGCTCAAATTGAATCGGCGCTTGATTTTCGTCTGACTTGAATAGGCTCTTGATCACGGAAATAAGTTCTTTATCGCTCAGTAGTGCGCGCAATACTTGATTGACTTGCTTGTCCTCATAGCACTGAATTTCTTTAAAGCTTTCTTGCCATGCTATATTGAAAGAGACTGCTTTAAGACTTTGCGACATGATTACCCGTAACGAATTGAAGATTGAGGTTTGAGTATAAACAAAAATGACGATTTCTTCGCGCCGATTATAATGAATTAAGTCTAGCTTCTGGCCATATATGCTGCCAGCGGCCAAAAACAACATTCGACTGGCCTGATAGAAGAGCTAATAATTTAAATATTGAGCAGAGGTAACTGTGAGAAAGTTTTTACTTGTTCAGTTTGCTAAGCGTCCTTTGTTGGGGCATGTAAAAACTCGTATTGCGAAAGTCTTGGGTGAGGAGGCTGCGCTATCTATTCATATGGAGCTTGTTGCAGATATTGCTTTAAGATTTAGTCAGTGTATCGCTTGTGACTATCAGTTATGGTTTGATCAAAAGAGTGCTTCGTTTGACTCGCTTGAAGCAGAATCTATAAATGCCCATAAAAAGCTTAAGGCACTAATTGCAGAAGAAGGTTTAGACTGCCACGAACAGCGAGGGGAAAATCTTGGTGAGCGAATGTGCGATACCCTTGAGCGTAGTTTAGTTGATTATCAGAGCGTTGCGATTATTGGCAGTGATTGTCCGAATGTCACTGTATCTGACCTGAAAGTTGTAAAAGATTCATTAAGTGAGCATGACGTGGCGATCATACCCGCAGAAGATGGTGGTTATGTATTACTAGCCTTACGCAGAGAAGCTCTGGCCCGAGTTAATGGTAATTGGCTCGATGGTGTTGAGTGGGGGAGTGATAAGGCGCTGGAGCAAACGCTTAGTTGCTGCAGTCGGATAGGACTAAGCTATCAAGTGCTTCCTGACTCGTGGGACGTTGACGAAGTGGCTGACTATGAGCGTTGGAAGGAAGTTATAGCTCAAACTTAGCGCATGATCTTGGCCAAGTTTGAGCTGAATATTGCTAGCGTTTTGCTAAATAAATTGAGTAGTCATGATTTATTTGCTTGGTTTTTGCTATTTTCAGTAAATTCTTTTTCGCCAAAGCGGTTGAAACGGCTTTCCCGTAGTGGTTTAGCACTTTACTTAGCTGCCAGTGAGAACTGCTGCTAAGTTCGATAGCAGTATTCAGCACAGGCTTCTGGTCATTGCTCCCAAACCATGCTTGGCGACATCCATCAATGGAATAGAAATATTCTTCGTTGATCAAACCTTCCCAATAAGCACTGTATTTGTCAGCGAGAATGGTGGATCTTAGAGCTCTGATATTTGCGCTGGTATTACGAAGGCCTTGCTTGGCAACCAGTGTTTCAATATCGGTACTCGCGTTATCGGGAGACTCACACAGCTTTATATTGAGAATGCCATTGGTACAAAGCTGACGCTTAACTAATTCAACGAATTCCGCATCAACTACCGGTGCTTCGGCCGAGATCGATGCAAAATGTATTTGGTTCCCATCTTCAAGAAAACGCTTTGCCAATGACTGTGGCCAAAACACTATATTAGATAAGCCTTTTTGATGGGCTTTTAGATGACACTCAGCTAGGTTCTCTAGACTATTTTCAAGGGCGAGGACATCAACATCGTTGAAGTGATTAGCATACTCAAGCGCACGTTGAGAAGCATTGGTGCCTGCAACTAATAGCAGTAAGCGTTCTGGCAGTTCCGATTCTGGCAGCTGGAAGTTATTGATTAGTTCCTGCTTCAAGGACTGCTGATTAAAAAAGTCGATTGTTTGCCGCCTTGGAAATGGCCCCGGTAAGTCATCTTTACTAGTTAGCAGTTCACTTTTCTTTTCTGGGAACTGCTGCTTGAAAGATTCACGCTCAGCTCGACGATATAGGGATGACTCCATTAAGGGTAATAATGCCGATGGCCACTGATCTAGTTCCAGCGCTGTTAAGTTAACTGCATAAGTCTGAGAGAAGAATGCCTTATACATACCCACAACAATCAATGCGCCGGCTACCTCATCAACTTCCCATTGGTGTTGGAGGGTATGTTGAAGAGATTGATCAATTAGCTCGACTTTTTCCTCTTCAACTTCATCAACGATTAAAGCGAAGTTAGTACGCTCCGCATAAACAGCAATCGCGATAGCTAGCACTTGTAGATCATCCCGAAGGGTGCCTGACTCAACGCACTCTAGCAAAATGCTTTGGCGCAATAGCGTTATAAATTCTTCAACATGCGGATCAGGTAAAATGCAGTTTAGTAAGGAGTAATACACTAAGGGGTCTTTTGCGACTTCAAGCATTTCAATCGTCGCATTTGGATTACTTAAATCATATTTTTTGACTAGCAATGCCGCAGCGAATCCGGCAAGTTTATCTAAAGCCAGTTCGCTCTTTGACAGAAGCAAAAACAAATCAGCTTCAAGCTGAGTGTTGTAAGATTCTATCTTTATATGAGGGCAGCAGTTAAGCATGCCATGCAAGATCGTAATGTCATCATAGCCATGATTGATTAAAGATCGATAATGGAGGTAAGCGACATCGAAGTGGCCAAGCGCATGATGAGCTCTGGCCATACCTAGAAATGCGTTCTTATTGCCATTATCAATTGAAAGTGCTTTTTCGAACTGTCTGATTGCTAACTCAGGCTCTTCAGAAATTATATGTAGATAACCTAGATTCGTCAGGTATTGTGTATTTTCAGGCGAGTGCTCTAAGCACTTATCAAATAGTTCTTTTGCGGCAGAAACATTCCCTCTATCAAGCTCTATGCGGCCAAGTAGGTTCATTGCCGGCGCGTTGTTCGGGTCGAAGTTGATGACTTCAGTAATCAGCTTGAAAGCTTTGTCCAAAGAAACCTTCTTGTCTTCAACAGCAGTATCGGTGCTGTTATACATTTTGTAGAGGTCATTCGCATGGATAAGCAGGCGTGCAATATCAGAACGTTCACAATCGCTGAATTCATTTACGATTGGTTGGAGCTTAGGAGTAGTAGGACTCATATTAGGTAAACCTCTTCCGCTTTTTTGTATTATCTAAGGTAGTGTCTAGTACTAAGCGAAGAGCGTGCCAGAAAAGATTGGTTTTCTAGGTGATATACAAGAAAAAAGCCGGCTAGGCCGGCTTGGAGAATAGATAGTAGTACTGTTTTTATTTTAATATTTTTAAGTCAGGTTTAACCCTGTAACAGTTGGAGTACCTGCTGTGGTTGTCCATTCGCCTGAGACAGGATCGAAAGACCCGCACTTTGTAATACCTGTGATCTAGACAGCTCAGCTGTTTCTGCGGCGAAGTCAGCGTCTCTGATTCGTGAGCTGGCTTCCGTAAAGTTTTCAGCTGCAATCGCTTGGTTCGTGATGGTGGATTCAAATCGGTTTTGAATCGCACCGAGGTTTGCACGTTGGAAGTTTATCGTTGTCAGTGCATTGTCGACAGCAGCCAAAGCTAAAATTGCGCCATCTGATGTTGATATATCAATGTCTTGTACTAGCTGTCCACTTTCGGCTGCGCCGTAGGTGCCGATTTCAAAGCCAGCTTTCTCAATGTCGCCTGTAATTGAGTCTAGCTCGATCTTACCAGCTGATTGCAGAGAAATTGATGCCCTATATTCGGTGCTAGCTGTTAGGCCGATGTTGGCAGGAGTGATACCTGTGAAAGCTCCAACGTCAATGTTTCTTCCATCATCGGCAATCAAGCGGAACTCTGAACCTAAAGCTTCCGCTCGAATACCTGTTTGGCCGGCCTTGTTGTTTATGGCTGAAATAATGGTGTTTTGTTTGTCTGCAACGGTATTTGTATCACTTGTCGAGATCTCAATGGTAACACCGTTTAACAGGAAGCTTCCAGACTCGCCAATACCGACACCAGGAGCTGCGATTGCTGTGGAATTAACCAACGTAGAGTTTACGGTTGCAGTAACACCTGACTGATCAGATACTAGGTTGATCGCATGCGCTTTTGCGATGGCGCTGGTTTCTGGGTTCGTAGAAGAAGGTGATGCTGTGTCAAAAGCGGCTAGTGTTGGTCCTACAGGGACGCTATTTATAACAAGATCTCCAGTAACAAATGTGGTGTTTGTAACGGCTTGACCAATGGCGCCACTGTTAGTGCCGCTGAATTTGCCAACAGCTAAGCCAGCATTTTCAATATCACCAGTTGTTGTGTCGATTTCAATTGGACCTCCATCGGAAGATACTAAGGAAAATGAGCCAGAGTAAGTTGCCGCACCAGCTAGGCCAACATCATTTAAATCTGTGATGGTTCCGGCTGTTGTTCCTATAGCTAATTCGATGTTCCTGCCATCTTCTGCTGATAACGATATACCAGTGTCTGCGCGACCATTAAAGGCAGCAACTACACCTGTTTGCCCGGATTTTTCGTTAATTGCGTTTGCGATGTTTTGAAGGTTTGCTTCGTCGCTGAGTAAGTCGCTGGCAGCAACATCAATGTCGACACCATTAATGGCAACTTGCCCAGATGATGCAGTGTTGTCGAACGTTCCTTCACCACCGCTTACGCGAGTGCTGCCAACTTTTGCCTCAATGCCTGTAATATCCGCTACCTTATTGATTGCGGCTGCTTTGGCGATTGCGCTCTTGTCTCGGTCTGAGCTAGAGAAGGCATCGTCTACACCGCTAGAAGCACCAACTGCAATACCATTAATAACTAAGTCACCTGCGGCCAATGCTGCAATTGCTTGTGTTGTGCCACCTTGTTGGTCTGAGCTGACGCCGTCAGTTTGTGCTGCGCCAAGCTTGTCAACTGTAGCGCCCTCAATGCTCACGGTAACAGATTCACCTTCATTTGAGCCGATTTGGAATGTGACACCGGAGAAAGACCCATCGAGCAAGTTGGTGCCATTAAAGTTTGTTTGCAGAGACACGCGTTCTATTTCAGCTTTTAATTGTTGAACTTCTTGGTCCAGTGCTTGTCTATCGATTGCACTGTTTGTTCCGTTTGCTGACTGAAGTGCTAGGTCCCTGATACGAAGCAGGTTATTGGTAATTGATCCTAATGCACCTTCAGCTGTTTGAGAAAGTGATACGCCATCGCCCGCGTTTCTTATGGCAACGTTGAGTCCTCTAACTTGTGAGTCAAAGCGTGTTGATATTGCCAAGCCTGCCGCATCATCCTTGGCACTGTTGATACGCAAACCAGATGAAAGACGCTGCAAGGCGGTCTGGTTAGCGGATTGAGAATTGTCCAGGTTGCGTTGTGCATTAATTGACGCGATATTGGTATTGATGATTTGAGGCATTGTATGCTCCTACTTATCTTCTATACCGGTGGACAGCATTCCTAAAGTTTTGGGATGAGTTACTACCGGCTACTAAATTAAAGTTTTTATAAAAGTTGTGATGCGTTAATTGAGCACCACTTTCCTTGCTGTTTGTAAAGCATGCACTGTGCCAGCTTTTGTTTGGGTGTTTTAAGTGTTTGTTAATATAGAAGTTTTTGTGTTTGTGTTAATGTGAGTAGTGTCTTTAAACGATATGTTTGCCGTTTTTTTGGCTAGTGCTTGCCGCAATCTATATAGCTAGTGAAGTAGGAGTGTTTGAGCAAGAAGGGGTTTGT
>NZ_LWGJ01000683.1:0-521 GCF_001635845.1 Oleiphilus sp. HI0132
ATATAGCTTACAGTTGTACCCTTAATGTCTAGAGGCGTCAAATCAAAAGTCTATTTTTGCTGTTGATGTGTCGTAATTAAATTGTCTAGTATGGACGTTTACCACTTAGAGTACTGATCTTCGACAAAACCATATTGAGATTCAATCTCGTAGCGTTTGCCTTCAGCGGTGATTAAGTGCCCCTTAAACTTGCCGAATATTTGTTTGAAGTTTGTGGCCATGAAACCGGCATTGAGGTGTTCCTTATGCATTCCTTCAGGCACAAAGCTTAGATCAAGCTGTCCGTTTTCACAGCTGATTCTCCACGCGGAGCTTTCTTCATCCCGGTCATATCTGAACTGAACTTGAGGTAGTTGATGGAGCTTATCGCCAACCCAAAAGCAGTTTTCAGAATAGCCTGTTTCATTGACGCCCCAAGACACATTGAGCCCGAGCGGTGGCTTATCTTCTGATCTATCGGCTGTGGAGTAAGATGCGCCGGAAAAGCATGCCCAGTTCCAGAATGTTTCTCGACGCATGTA
>NZ_LWGJ01000684.1:0-586 GCF_001635845.1 Oleiphilus sp. HI0132
AGTAATAGTTCAGACTATCAGCAGGTCGACTTAATGACTGTCGAGATGAGTGGTGATCTCACTTTGCAGGGTAACCTGTTGGTTTTTCCAACGCCTTAGGAATTACGGATGATAAATAGACTATCAATAACATTAATGCTTTTTATTCTCCCACAAATAAGCGCTGCGGAGCTAAAAGCACTTGGTGATGAGTTTTTGTCGGGTGTAAGTGGGCAGTCGGGAATCACTGTTGACCTAGAATCGAAGTTTTCAGTGGGTGAGATAGCCTATTTTGATGATGGTTTGGGTATAGCGTTGCAGGGTGTCAAGATGAGTTCTGCTGCAGATCCTGGGCAGTTGGCAGAGCACCGATTAGAGTTTGATATTCTTGATAACGGCGATATAAAGTTTGCCTTTTCTTCTGGAAATGTCGCAAGGTTCGAAATAGAGGAAATTCGTTTTGTTGATGCGCCGGGCCTGCCTTCACTTGTAACAGATCCGAGTATAGGGGGCTTCTTTATTGACTACGAGATTGATGGCTCTATCTTGGTGCACAACAGAGGTAATACAAGACACGGTGCTAACAATGTTTTGGGTGGGTTGTATG
>NZ_LWGJ01000685.1:0-856 GCF_001635845.1 Oleiphilus sp. HI0132
ATGACAATGAATGGGGCTATGCCAATCGAACAGCTGAGCTGGTTCGTAAAGTCGGCCTCATCGACCAGAAAATTAATCACTAAGGCCATATTTGAAAACCATGAATATCAATAAACTCTCACCAGAAATTAAGCAATACCTGGTCGTAACAGGTAACTATTGGGCTTTCACGCTCACCGATGGCGCTTTGAGGATGTTAGTCGTATTGCACTTTCATGGCTTGGGTTACAGCCCGCTCGAAATTGCCATGCTGTTCTTGTTTTACGAGATCTTTGGTGTCATCACCAACCTTTTTGGTGGCTGGTTGGGCGCACATTTGGGGCTCAACAAAACCATGAATATTGGTCTGGCTCTGCAGGTGCTCGCATTGGCAATGCTGCTCGTTCCTGCCACTTTGCTCACAGTGCCTTGGGTCATGGCTGCTCAGGCTCTCTCAGGCATTGCTAAAGACCTGAACAAGATGAGTGCGAAAAGCTCGATCAAGCTGCTGGTTCCAAAAGATGCGCAAACTACACTGTATAAGTGGGTGGCAATTCTAACCGGATCTAAGAATGCCTTGAAAGGTGTCGGCTTCTTTTTAGGCGGCGCTTTACTGGCCACTCTCGGTTTTCAAGGTGCCGTTCTTGCTATGGCGCTAAGCTTGTTTGTGGTTTGGCTGGGTAGCATGTTTGCCTTAAAACAAGACTTAGGCAAGGCAAAGAACAAACCGAAGTTCACTGAAATATTTTCTAAAAGTCGGGCAATCAACGCCCTCTCAGCAGCTCGCTTATTTCTGTTTGGTGCCAGAGATGTTTGGTTCGTGGTTGCCTTGCCCGTTTATCTAGCGAGCGAGTTCGGCTGGAACCATTGGTCTGTA
>NZ_LWGJ01000686.1:0-345 GCF_001635845.1 Oleiphilus sp. HI0132
CTAGAAAAACGATAAAACCGATATCCCAAGTTGAGAATTATAAGAAGGATTTAGAATACCTATACAACAAGGAACATAATCTCAAAATACTCAACATTAGAAAGAATGCTGAGTATTTTGAGTGGCGCTACATTGAAACACCATCACAGCACCCTTACGACATTCACTTCCTATACGAAGGAGAAAACCTATCAAGCTACTTGGTTACAATGATTAGTGAGTGGCAAGGAAAACAGGTTCTAGCAATTTGTGACTACTTAGCTCCAGATTCAGACTACCCTGATCTAATCAAGCTAAGTGAAAAGTTAGCCTTAGAAAAAAATGTTGATGCAATCATGTATCAAG
>NZ_LWGJ01000687.1:0-712 GCF_001635845.1 Oleiphilus sp. HI0132
AGCCTTAACCTGGACATCTAGCCCTTTTGCACTCGGTACAAGCAGTGCCTGGGGAGTAAATTTTTCTCATGGTAACTCTTATAGCCTCGATAAACGCAATGTAAACCAGGTACGACTAGTAAGAGGTGGTTATGAATAAATATATTTGCTTAGGGCTTCTAACACACTCTTTGCTTTCACTTCCTGTCCTGGCACAGGAATGTAGTAGCGATACCATTGCCGAAACGACGCCTGCAACACAATTTGTTATTCACGGAGACGGCACCATTACCGATACCAGCACGGCACTAATGTGGAAACAATGCTTGGAAGGTTTAAGTGGCACTCAGTGTAATACCGGCATTCTCAACGAGCAGAACTGGTCAGGAGCTCTTCAGATCCCTCGTAATATAAACGCGACAGGAGGTTTTGCAGGCTACGCCGATTGGCGCCTTCCCAACCAGGCAGAGTTAGCCTCTCTGCTAGAAGACCAATGCGTTGAGCCAAGTATTAATGCGACGGTTTTCCCCAATACTGCCAACAAGTTTCTCTGGAGTGCGTCACCTGACTACAACAATGATACGGCCACATGGTTCGTGGACTTCAAACATGGCGCAACAGGTACCATCACCAGAGAGCAGGCTTGGCCAATTCGTTTAGTTCGAAGCGTTCAATAGTTTAATCTAATGGAATGAGGAACGATCACGCGATCAAAGCTAAGGGCAGCTGCCAA
>NZ_LWGJ01000688.1:0-622 GCF_001635845.1 Oleiphilus sp. HI0132
CCATACTTCTTTTGCAAATCTTTTTCTAATGAGCCCGCATTAACTCCGATACGAATCGGGATATTTTTCTCTTTAGCACAGTCAATTACTGCTTTAATACGGTCCTCTTTACCTATATTACCAGGGTTAATACGCAGACAATCCACGCCGTATTCGGCTACTTTTAGGGCTATCTTGTAGTCAAAGTGAATGTCAGCAACAAGTGGAATAGAGGTCTTCTTCTTTATTTCTTTGAATGCTTCTGCCGCTTCCATACTAGGAACTGAAACACGCACGATATCAGCACCTGCGTCCTGCAATGCCTTTATTTGCGCTACCGTCGCTTCAACATCACAGGTTTCAGTATTGGTCATACTCTGCACAGCAACAGGTGCATCGCCACCGACAGCTACATCCCCAACCCATATCTTCTTGGATTTTCTGCGTTTTATAGGCGATTCAAACTTCATTCATTTAATCCTTTGACCGTTGAAGGCCACTCATAACAATTCATTAGCATTATGGACTTAAGGTCAATTGAGCTCTGCCATTCTTGGCAGTGTGAGGTTTCAAATCAACCGTCTTCCCTTCAAACTCAACCTGAACCTGTTTGGCATCGCCCAGCACCATTGTAAAAGGAGCT
>NZ_LWGJ01000689.1:0-702 GCF_001635845.1 Oleiphilus sp. HI0132
ATATCAAGCACCTGTGCTTGAACGAAACGGGCCGCCTTTCCGGGCATAAATTAGACGAATACCAGGTTGTATCCTATGACCTCGCCTACGCTTCTGCTGAAATTGCAGCCGCTAGCTCAATCTGTGATTACGCTGAAAAAATCAGAGCCTCTAAAGGCGAACAAGAAGAACTCTACCTCGAAGAAACGATTGCATTGATGTTCTGTGCTGAAGCCGTACAAAGCACTAAAGCTCGTCTAGCCACCAAACCCAGAGAGTTTGGTTTGTCTAAAGAACAGTTTGCTGAAAGCTTTGACAACGATGCTGTTGTGGATTTCTGCGACACCTACCTGCAAACTGCTAAACTTGTTGAGCTTGGTAAAATCATGCTAGGTCAAGATGGCTGCACAACTGATCCTTTACTTGATGAAGATAAAGAAATCATGCGTGAATCATTCCAGCGCTTTGCAACAGACGTTGTCATGCCAAAAGCAGAGCATATTCATCGCGAAGATTTGATGGTTCCTGATGAAATTCTAAAGCCATTGGTTGAAATGGGCTGTTTCGGTTTGTCTATTCCAGAGCGCTACGACGGCTTACAGCCAGACGACCGTGAAGATAACATGGGCATGATCGTTGTAACTGAAGAACTGTCTCGTGGCTCTTTAGCCGCAGCAGGTAGTTTGATTACACGTCCTGAGATTCTTTCTAAAGCTCTCATGG
>NZ_LWGJ01000690.1:0-547 GCF_001635845.1 Oleiphilus sp. HI0132
CGACTAGTTGGCGTGTACCTTTGGAAAGTGCAGGTAATTCATCTTCAACAAAGGGCTTGAAGCGCTTTTTGATATGAATTTCGGGCATCACGGTATCCTGAGCTTGTTCTAAGCCAAGGATGCAATTCTCTAGAATTTTTTCTTCACTTAGCCAGGGGCTTTGCCAAAAGCTCTTTTCTACCTTCCAGGCATTGAGGAAATAGATTTTCTTCACGCCCATTGTTGTGGCGGTTTGAATGATTCGCTTTAACATTTTTGGTCGGGGTAGACCAATAATGAGTGTTAAGGGGAGTGGTGCGGGCGCTTCTTTTTGCCACTCGATATCGAGTTTGGCAGACTCCGTAGTGAGAGCTGTAATAGTGGCTAGGCCAATTTGCTGATTGAGCAGGCCAACGCGTATGTTATCTCCAACTTTTGACTTTAGAGTCTCATGCATATGTTCGAGTTGACGACCGGAAATCTCAGCCAGTGTTTCGCTGTGCATATTTTCGGGGAATAACAGTAGCAGGTTCATCTAATTGTTATTCGCTTACAGGTTCTTCGTTGC
>NZ_LWGJ01000691.1:0-802 GCF_001635845.1 Oleiphilus sp. HI0132
GGCAAATCTGTATTGCCTTGTCAGCTCATAAGATAGGACTTGATCACGACTTCAAAGCTAGCTTATTGCAGCTCTCCGTCGTCGATGACTTCTCACAAGCGAGAGCTCATAAGAGGCTGCATGCAAAACAGAGTGTCAAGCCCTTGGTTGTTTCGGGTGATAAGCTGTATTTGACTCGTTATTGGAATCTACAGTGTGAATTCGAAGCTTGGTTAGCGAAAAGGGTGAGCAGTGAAAGCCTGAGTGACGAAGCACTCAGCGAGTCTCAGTTGGATCGTTTGAGTCAGTGTTTAAAAAGCATGTTTGCATTAAATGGTGTGGACTCAGACGAGAAACCAGACTGGCAAGCCGTTGCAGCTGCACATGCTTTGCTGCAAAAAACAACTTTGATTGCTGGGGGACCCGGTACCGGAAAAACCACCACAGCAGCAAGCCTGTTGCACTTGGTCGATCAATCATTCAGGCTACGTTTGGGCCGACCAGCAAAAGTAAGGTTGCTCGCCCCGACAGGAAAGGCTGCCGTTCGTCTAGCGGACTCAATCGCCTTCCAACTTAAGCGAATCGAAACTGAGCAGGCTGTGCTAGAAGGCTCAGATATGCTTCCACTTAGCGCGTGTTTGCCTGCTAATGGTGAGACGATACACCGTTTCTTAATCGACCATAAAGCTTTACCTTCGCAACACTCTTATTCAGAAAAACTTAACGCAGAGAGCCTCTTTTCGGGGCGGAGTGAAATTGCACTTACTGAAGCTGATATCTTGATTGTTGATGAGTCATCAATGATCGACTTGGCTTTAATGCA
>NZ_LWGJ01000692.1:0-727 GCF_001635845.1 Oleiphilus sp. HI0132
TTGTTGGTCAAAAGCCTTTACATCTTTTCCAAACCGCAGTTGCTTAGCACTGAGCTTCTCGAAGGTGACTTTGCCAACGCCAGGGATTTTATCTAAAGGCATATCGTCGATAAAACTGGCCACGTTTTCTGGAGGAATTACATAAATACCGTTTGGTTTATTGATATCGGAGGCAACTTTAGCGAGGTACTTGATGGGCGCCACCCCTGCTGATGCTGTCAGACCAAGCTCACGTTGAATCGTCTTGCAAATATCCTGAGCGATGAGCGTTGCTGAACCGTGATGTAACGAGCAGTTGGTGACATCAAGGTAAGCTTCATCGAGGCTAAGTGGTTCGATCAGATCAGTATAACGTTCGAATATTTCACCAATCTGTTTACTAACGGTTCTATATACATCCATTCTACCCGGAAGCAATACAAGATCTGGGCATAAACGCAGCGCAACTGAGGTCGGCATGGCAGATCTAAGCCCAAACTCTCGTGCTATGTAGTTACAGGTAGAGAGGACACCGCGAGAGTGGCGCTTTCCGCCAACGGCAACGGGTAAATTAGTTAACGCCGGTTGGTCACGGATTTCCACGGATACAAAGAAAGCATCCATATCTACATGAATTATCTTGCGCAAACCGTTGCCTCGAAATTAAATAATGCTGTTTGAATATACAGTTGTCTTGGGCGTGAGGCAAGTAGGGTTGGTTGCTAGCGTGTACAGATTATTTACGATA
>NZ_LWGJ01000693.1:0-3203 GCF_001635845.1 Oleiphilus sp. HI0132
GCTGAAAAAGATGGTAAGCGCTGCTGCTTCCGCTGAATAAGTTGTACTTTAGCCGACTTTAATCTCGTCTCAAGGTCGGCTCTCTTCTTCTTTTTTTGTGTTCTAGTTATTTACTGATGTTTTTGTTTTGGTAGATGATGAAAGGAATGTCATATTTGTACCCTTTTTGAATATCTTCATGAGGTGGCGTTGGGAAAGGGCTCGCTCTATAAGCCGCTTGTAACGCTAATTCATCTATTTTCATAATTCCACTAGGCTCTTTTATCAAAGCGTTTTTTATTGCTCCATTGGGGAATAAGCGAAGCGTTATTGTATAGGCAACTTCTTTACGTTTGTGAGTGTTCATTACCGCATGAAAAGGGTCGTATAGAGAGTCCTTCCTGAGTGCGCTCAAAAGTAAAATCTCGTAGTCGCTGAGTTGCTCAAGTTCCTTGCTCGAGACTTGTTTTGTCTGGCTGGGTTTAAGGCTTTGCTTATCGCGGCTGAAAATATTTTGTAATCCGTGAATTGCCGTGCTTGGATTAGATCCACGAAAAGCAGGGCTGTCTAGCCGAGTGTGTTTGTCCGACAGCTTCTTCACGGCATTTTGATTAGGACTTAGGCTGCCTTTTGATGAGGAGTCACGTTTAGTTTGGGTGTCGCTTTTAAATTGCGATTGGTTAAGTGTCGCTAAATATTCTTGTGCTGCGCGTGAGTTTTCTTCGGCGCTAAGTGATGAGCTTGAAAATTGCGAGCTTCTGTCTGCAGATACTAGCTTGAAGGGGATAGTCTTTTCCTTGGTTTCAAGGAATGATATGTCGAGCCAGTAGATCAATAGGGCCAAGATTGTGTGAATCAAAATGGCAGCGAAAGCCGCTAAGCTGAGCCGAAGACTTTGGTTGCTCTCGGTATTCACAAATTAGAGTGTACTTGCTTTCTGGCTTAGGCTACTGGTTAGTGCGTTCATGGCTCTATCAATTAGCAGTCCTTGCTCTAGAACAATTACGTGCTTCCTTTTTAGATCATTCGCCAGGTCGGTTTTGGTTTTTTCACAAGACTTTAGCCCCATGCGATTGACGAAAATATAGCTATCTGCATCATTGATGACCGCTGACAGCTTGCATCGCTGTTTGCTATCGTTGTTTGTAAACTCAAACCAAGTGCCAACTTCAATTTGCTCAATTTGCTCAATATATTTATTTAAACTGGAGTCTATCGATGCTTGTTGGCGCTCAATTGCAGTTTCAGCCTTTGGCTCGTTCTCCTCATTTACAGGAGGAACAATATTATGACTCAAGTTAAATGAGTTTTGCTTAAATGTGTTTGTGAGTGTTGAGCGAATCTCGACAAGTGCCTGGTCAAGATCGGCTGTATTATAGGAAACTTCTTCAAGACCTGACTTAAGCTCTTTTAATACTTTAGGGGCAATGGCGATCCAGTACTGGCGATCTTTAGGTTTTTCAAACGGCTGCAAACACCAGATTAGGTTCTCGGCTGTTTTACAGCTGTGTTCCCACTGATGCTCTTCTTCGTCTTTCAGGTATGCTAGAAACATAACGCGACTCCAGCCACCGCGAATTGTTTCAAGGACTAAGTCAGGAATAGAAATTTGAGAGCTATCTAGCAATGAATCTAGCTTATCTTCGACACATTTTTGAGCTTGGCGAGACTTAATTTGGCCAATTTCAGATTCCTTTGTTCTTTGCTCGACAATCTTAGATTTCTTTTCTTCTTTTTTAACAAAAGCACTAAATTCTTCATATAGCTTTTCAAAAAGCTGGATATCGCCGGTAAAGTTATCAAGAATGTTCTGAACTGTATCAAAAATTGCCTGGTAATGCGCATCGCCTTTGTTTTGTGTTTCGTTCCAGCCTATACCTGCTTTAGCTAGCGAGTTGAGGAGCTTGCGGGCAGGGTGTTTGCTAGAGCTGAAGAAACTATTGTCTTTAATGACTACTTTGAGTATGGGTATTTGTAAGCGGCTAATGAGGACTTGTATCGGCGCAGCCAGATTATAATCCTCTAGAATAAATTCAAATAGCATTGAGACAAGGTTGATCAAGTCTTCATCTATTTGCTTAAATTTTGGTTGGGT
The DNA here is from genome assembly GCF_001635845.1 of Oleiphilus sp. HI0132. Taxonomy (NCBI): domain Bacteria; kingdom Pseudomonadati; phylum Pseudomonadota; class Gammaproteobacteria; order Oceanospirillales; family Oleiphilaceae; genus Oleiphilus; species Oleiphilus sp. HI0132. The sequence goes on from NZ_LWGJ01000693.1 coordinate 2,075, forward strand.
TGTTGGCTGATCGCTGCCTTGGCTTAGTTGGGCTTTTAGCTGCTGATGAATATTAATAACCTTAGGGTCAGCGCTATTGTTAGTTGATGGCGCTATATCCTGGATGGCAGAGAGTAGCGATATTAAGTCTTGAGTGCTCACATATTGAGTGGGCAGGCCAGGATTGTCATCAGCACTGAGCGCTTGGGGGCCTAGATTATTACGAATATTTGCTAGTAAGTTTTGCAGCTGAGGTAGTACATTTGTAGTGTTTTGCTGCTTGGCAGTCGTGTCTTCGGAAGCATGCGTTGATTTATCATGTGGCGAAGAGGCAGTCTTGCTACCTTGCTTGGTGCGAGGTGCTTTTAGCGATGGCATAATGCCAAGGCGTATTAATGTTTTGTTGGCTTCGTCTAGCACAGGACCAAGGTTTGATAGAACATATCGATCAAATTGCTTAAAAACAATTAACCGCTCTTTTAACTCTATTTCAAGCACTTCACAGGCGCTTGTAAAGCTTTCTATTACGTCTTTTAAGCCTAGAGGAAGGTTTGCATCTTCATTGTTCTCGCAGCCGTATAGGTTGCAAATTCGAGTATGAAACTGAAGTAAAGGGCCTTGAAAATTTGCCTGGGCTTTAGTCGCCATAGATGATATCGCGACTTCCTCTTCGAGGTCGTCATTCTGAACTAGGCTTAGACTTTCAAAACCTTTCGGTTCGACTGGTGCGTTTAGTTTCGAAGAGGGAGTAAGAACTTGCTCAAGGGAAAACTGCGCTTCGATACTGGACTTAAAGTCATTCTCAATATTCTTGCGCTTAATGCGAATATCGCGCATTGCTTCAAAGAAGCGGTTTTGTTCATTGTTGTTTCTAGCATTGTTAGCAAGCTCGAAAAAAGAGTCATCTATGCCGTCAAACATGCCTTGCAGAAGGGCATGCATGTCTCTTACAACAATATTGCAAATTTTGAGAGCTTCAGCTGATCTTGCGTTATCGAGCCTGGAAGGTCGACTATTGCGATCTCCGATAAAGCTAACGCTAGATGACTTATTCATCGTCCTTTCCCGTATGCTGAATGACTTTCAATGCTTAACAAAAATAAAGGCACTGAACAAAAGCAGGTACATCTTACCCGCAATATAAAAATTA
>NZ_LWGJ01000694.1:0-806 GCF_001635845.1 Oleiphilus sp. HI0132
TTGGGTGTACTTCTTTATGATGCAGACCGTATCGAAGAAGCAGCAGCAACGCCGCTAGAGAAAGATTTGTACCAGGCACAGTTGGATATCTTCCTAGATCCAAATGATCCTAAAGTGCAAGATGCGGCACGCGCTGAAGGCATTCCTGATAGCTGGATTGAGTCGGCTCAAGCATCACCTGTTTATAAGATGGCAATGGACTGGAAAGTAGCGCTACCGTTACACCCAGAGTACCGTACGCTGCCAATGGTTTGGTACATCCCACCACTATCCCCAATCCAGAATGCTGCTGAGCAGGGTCGTATTGGTATGGACGGTGTGATTCCAGACATTAAGTCACTGCGTATTCCGGTACGGTACTTGGCTAATTTGCTAACGGCCGGTGAAGAAGCGCCAGTTGTGAATGCACTAGAAAGAATGCTGGCAATGCGTTCATTCAAGCGTTCACAGCAAGTAGAAGGCAAAGAAGATCTGGAAGTTTTGAAGAAGACGGGTTTAACAGCCTTACAGGTTGAAGAAATGTATCGTTACATGGCGATTGCTAACTACGAAGACCGTTTCGTCGTGCCATCAAGCCATAAAGCTTACGCAGAAGATGCTTACGACATGAAGAGTTCATGTGGTTTCAGCTTCGGCAATGGCTGTAGCGATGGTAACAACGAAGTCAACATGTTTGGTGGTAACAAACCAAGTAACCGAGCGAATATCATCGCGGTTTCAGGAGGTGACTAAGATGGATACTTCAAATGCGAAGGTGCTAGCTGTTGTATCTTGTTTGATGGATTACCCACGGGAAGACATCCTTC
>NZ_LWGJ01000695.1:0-900 GCF_001635845.1 Oleiphilus sp. HI0132
GGCTATTATCAATTTACCATCAAAGATGGCGAGCGCTGCGGCGTTTCACGCGCCTATTTAAAGCCGGCCATGACAAGGCAAAACCTCTTTGTTGAATGCGAGGCCTTTGTCGATAAAATTCTCATCGAGAACAAAGTCGCAACAGGGGTCGAGTTTACTCAACAAGGTGAAAAGCATACCGTCCATGCACGTAAAGAAGTGCTGTTGTGCGGCGGCGCCTTCAACTCTCCTCAAACGCTTATGCTTTCAGGTATCGGCGATAAAGAGGAGCTTCAACAACATGGTATCGAAGTGATACAGGATTTGCCCGGCGTCGGAAAGAACCTGCAGGAACATGTTGATGCCTGTGTTTTGGTGAAAAGCAAAAAGAAGGATGGTTTCTCGACAAGCCCCGGCGGACTGCTAAAAATGCTACCCGACACTCTTAAATATCTGCGCGACAAGCAAGGCAATCTGGCGAACTCAATTACCCAGGCGGGCGCCTTTTTGAAGTCTAGCCCCGAGGTAAAGGTACCAGACATTCAGATGCACTTTGTTCCCTTACTCTTTGACGACTGCGGGCGCGATTTAAAACTCCTGTCTAGCCATGGCTACTCTCTTCACGTTTGCGTCCTTCGCCCTAAAAGCCGAGGCAAACTCAGCTTAAAATCAGCAGACCCAAGAGAGCCAATCAAAATCGACTTCAACTTTTTCTCCGACCCTGAGGATGCAAAAGTATTAGTCAACGGCATTCGGGTTGCTCGGAAAATATTAGCAAGCCCAGCCTTTGATGGGCATCGTGGCGAAGAGTTGCACCCAGGTAATAACATCCAATCAGATGAGGCACTTTTGAAGAAGTGTAAAGAACGGCTAGGCTTGGTATATCACCCTAGCGGCACCTGCAAAATGGGCAATGACCCT
>NZ_LWGJ01000696.1:0-678 GCF_001635845.1 Oleiphilus sp. HI0132
ACCCGCAGGTGCAAGTGGTTGGTGGTAACATCGCAACAGCTGAAGCGGCGATAGCATTGGCTGAAGCAGGTGCAGATGCGGTTAAAGTCGGAATTGGCCCGGGCTCAATTTGTACGACACGAATTGTGGCTGGTATTGGTGTTCCTCAGGTTTCTGCGGTGGCTAATGTTAGTGCAGCTTTGAAAGAGCTTGATGTGCCTGTTATCGCTGATGGTGGTATCCGTTTCTCTGGTGATATTGCAAAAGCGATTGTAGCTGGCGCAAACAGTATTATGATCGGTAGTTTGCTAGCCGGTACTGATGAAGCCCCTGGTGAAATCGAATTATTCCAAGGTCGAAGCTATAAGGCTTATCGGGGAATGGGTTCTTTAGGAGCAATGGGCCAGTCTCAAGGCTCTAGTGATCGCTACTTCCAGGACATTAAATCTGGCGTCGACAAGTTAGTACCTGAAGGTATTGAAGGTCGTGTAGCGTGTAAGGGGCCGATGACTGCAATCATTCACCAGTTAATGGGTGGGCTTCGTTCTAGCATGGGCTACACAGGTAGTGGCGATATTGAAACGATGCGCACGGTACCGCAGTTTACCAAGATTACCGCAGCGGGCATGAAAGAAAGCCACGTTCACGATGTGACCATCACCAAGGAAGCACCTAACTATCGTGTTGGCTAGGCTTTAA
>NZ_LWGJ01000697.1:0-983 GCF_001635845.1 Oleiphilus sp. HI0132
ATCAATGCCGATGATGGCATTGATGCTGCGCTGAAGAGCGTATCGAGCAAATACATAATCACCATGATCATCACCATGCGCACGGCGAACATCACGAGCATGCACATGACCATTTCGATTCGTTTGTGATTCAGATCGGTGAAGTCGATAGCGATAAAATTCAAGCAGCGATACAAAACGTTGTTAGTGACTTCAATATCTTCAGAGTAAAAGGTTTTGCAGCTTTGCCAGGTAAGCCAATGAGACAAGTATTGCAGGCTGTGGGTAAGCGTCTAGACAGTTATTTTGACCGCCCATGGCAAGCAGGCGAGCCAAGAAAAACATCGCTCGTTTTTATCGGAAAAGGCATCGAGAAAGCGGTCATCCAAAGCGTATTAGAAAACGCCCTGGTTTAGGTGGACGGGTTTAGGCAAACAGGTTTAAACGCACCCATTAGACAAGCGATATTGAAAGGCAGAATTTGGTGATTTTTTTATGCATTTGCTAGCAGCTAAACCGGGTGGTTTTGTCGATGATGAAGGTATTATCGATCTCGATCAAAGCCCCGCAGAGGTAGTTATACTGACATCGGCAGACAGTAGTTTGTCTGCACTGTCGTATGCGCTACAAAATATGCACGAAGATCACCAACACGATGTGAACTTTCCGCAAGTGCGTTTGGCGAACTGGATGCAATTGTTAAAGCCTGCTGCGTATGACTTGTATGAGCATAAGGTCTTGGAGTCGGCCCAAGTCGTTGTCGTATCCTTATTGGGTGGCGCGAGTTATTGGGCCTATGGTTTGGAGCGCTTGGTTGACTGGCAGAACGCACAAACACCGGACGCTCCTAGAACCTTAATTGTGGTTCCTGGGGATGATAATCCTGATCCGGACTTATCTGATGCTAGTTCGGTAGTGCCTCAGGATGCGCACCGTGTTTGGCGTTACTTGCGTGAAGGCGGCGTCGAGAATGCCCGACATCTTTATCACTTTATTATTGCGCG
>NZ_LWGJ01000698.1:0-691 GCF_001635845.1 Oleiphilus sp. HI0132
TAGTCAGCGCTGTAGAGAAGCCTACAAAGATATCCCGGTTGTGATCGGTGGGATTGAAGCTAGCCTACGCCGAATCGCTCAATACGACTACTGGTCAGACAAGGTAAAACGATCGGTTCTGATGGACTCAAAAGCAGATATCCTACTTTATGGGAATGCAGAGCGAGCAATATCTGAGGTAGCCCTACGTATATCCCGAGGTGAACACCCCAAGGATATGAAAGATATCAAAGGAACAGCTTGCCTACTAAAAGAATTGCCAGAAGGCTGGAATATAAAAGATTCCTCGCGCATCGAAAAACCAAAAGCGCTTGACCCAGCGAACCACCCGTTCCAGAAAAACCCTTATCAAGAAACTGAAATAGAAGGTTCCGAGTCGACAAGTAAATGCGCCGACAATCAGCAAGTCGATAAAGCAGAGCCAATCAAAATTTTACCATTTCCAGAACAAAGCGCTGATAAAGAGAGAGAATTTATCTTACTCCCCTCTTTTGAAAAGGTTTCCAAGGACCCTGTGCTTTATGCTCACACCTCCCGAATACTGCACCTGGAAACTAATCCAGCCAATGCCCGAGCCATTGTTCAGCCTCACGATCAACGCTATGTTTGGGTAAACCCACCAGCCATTCCTCTATCGACAGATGAACTTGATAGCGTCTTCGAACACGCTTATCAGCGAGTGCCTCATCCT
>NZ_LWGJ01000699.1:0-2764 GCF_001635845.1 Oleiphilus sp. HI0132
CCTCTCTCTTTATATTTGGCCGAGTTAACTCAGGATCTTCTTTATCCAGACACATAAACTGAATTTCTGCCTGGGCATCTGATGTGAATGGAACCATATCCTTTTGAGATACTCGAACAACTTGGAAATGCTTATTTTGATTGTTACAAAATGCAAATGCTTCTTTATATACATCAGCTTTAACACTGCCACCAACCACATCGAATCCTTTTTGGGATCTAGAAATCAAATACGTATCTATCCCTATAGGGATTACGCCTGATGATGTTGCACAACCGGAAACTAATAAAACAATAAAGAATATTCTCTTCATTTATCTCTTCACTCCTTGGCCAAACTTTATTCATACGCCCAGTTCATTGGGTATGCATCTTTGCTGAATTTACATAGACATAATGACTCCCCACGTCCCAAAAGAGTGCTGACCTCCTATCGTGGGTTAGCAAAGCCAGAGCCATAATATATGTGTCATACCATATAAGCGGAGGCCAGCACCATGAAAAACAATACCATAATTTTTGTCGGATTGGACACCCATAAGGAGTTCACCGAAGTCGCATATTGCGAAGATCAACGAGGCTCAGAAGTAAAGCATCTTGGAAGAGTTTCTTCAGCCAAAGTATCACTTACCAAGATGGCAAGACAGTTTGAAAGCAAATACCCGCAGGCTACCCTGCATTTTGTTTATGAAGCAGGCCCCTGTGGCTACTGGATTTATCGATTGCTGACAAGCTTAGGCCATTGTTGCTATGTTGTTGCGCCATCACTGATTCCAAAGAAACCCGGACAACGCGTGAAAACAGATAAACGCGATGCACAAGATTTAGCTCGTTTGGTTCGTAATGGCGACCTTGATCCGATTTACGTTCCTGAACCCGCAGATGAAGCAATACGAGATCTATCTCGAGCACGTGAGCGTGCAATGCATGATTTGAATAATGCACGTTTCCAGCTAAAAGCCTTGCTGCTCAGAAACCATATTAACTATTCAGGCAAATCAAATTGGAGCTTAAAACACCTTCGTTGGTTAACAGAGATCATCTTACCTCATCCTAGTCAGCAATTTGTCTTGCAAGAGATGATTCAAACCATTTCAGAACGCAATGCTCGACTAGAGCGTCTGGACAATGAACTCGCCCATCACGTGAAGCAATGGCGATATTATCCGGTTGTGAAAGCGATACAAGCCTTGAGAGGCGTTCGACTGCTCACCGCCACTGGTGTCATTGTAGAGCTAGGAGACTTAACACGATTTGATAGCCCTAGAAAACTGATGAGTTATATCGGAACGACGCCCTCCGAACATTCAAGTGGAGGAAAACGACACTTAGGCGCGATCACCAAGTGTGGAAATGGGCGAGCGAGGAGATTGTTAGTTGAGGCTGCACATAGCTATCGCTATCCCGCAAAGATATCGAAGGAATTACAGCTCAGGCAGGAAGGATTGCCGAAAGAGGTAATTGATCAAGCTTGGCAAGCACAACAGAGATTATGTAGACGATATCAACGACTAATACACAAAGGTAAACATCGAAGTGTCGTGGTAACGGCGATCGCACGAGAACTGATAGCTTATATCTGGTCAATCTCGAAGGAAGTCACCTTACCCAGAATAGATCCAAAAACACGAATCTCACGCGTACCCGCTTAAGTAGATAAGGAATAATACATGAACAAGTTTAGCGTCAATGCAAAAGATCAAGCAGCGGCTGTGGTGCAATCACCGAAGGCGTTAGGTTGGCAATGAGCTAGCAGTACATTGATCCACGAGCATAGACTGAAGACAGGCACCACGACGTAATAAGTAAGGTTGGATAGGTTAACGCGTCGCGTTAGCAACCCACGAATACCAGCATGATCACCGTCGAAATTACTTGCTTCATCTGATGCGTTGACGCTTCCCTAACGGGAAGAATGTTAATTAAAAAGAAAGGCTCTGGCCGAGGTTCCGGCAGGATTTTGTGCGGGCCTCTTGACGTGGGGAGTCATACCAACGCCTTTAGCTGCGGCGAGCGATAGCGAGTCCAGCCCCGGGGCTTTTTCCGGGGCGAGGCAGGCTAAACTTGTTAACTGGTAATCCACTTAATGCCAGACCATACACCGAAGATTACCCCCATAACAACTGAAGAAAATATGGTCCAGTTGATGAAAAAATATAAATTATGAGCAAAGTCGCCACCCTTGATGGGAGCTGAAGCTTCAAAATGTTTTGCAAGTACTTCTAACTGCGGAATATTGGGCTCATTGGCGTCTACGGTGTACTCGTCGGAATCACCCCACATTTCGTAGACTTCAAAGTCATGATCTCTGAACTTGAATGTGCAGAAAACATCATCGTCTGCCCAGTGGGGGTGATGAGTAATTTCGACACCCTCGAGTTGCTCCAGAATCTTTGTGGTGCCTTTACGTGAAACCTTTCGATTTTTGAACGTAAACATCCAAAACTCACCACGATTGTTTACTACTCGTTCGATTTTNATAAGACAGTTAACGCCGCCAGCAACGGCGAGCGAAGCGAGTCCAGCCCACGGCCCTTTGTGGGCGATGTTGGCTGGCCTGGTTATATTTTTCTTTCAATGATGAACCCTGACTCGTCACCACAATGAATATAAATTTCACCGTCACCTTGTAAAGGAGTAGGAAATTCAATTTTACCCCGACCACAAAGGTCATCACCCTCGCAAGTGCCTTGCCAGCTAAACTCAAGATAAGGTGTTCGGTGAGATACCCTAACATCGAGCCACCCTTTTACAGCACCAAAAAC
>NZ_LWGJ01000700.1:0-5944 GCF_001635845.1 Oleiphilus sp. HI0132
ATCAGCTCTATATAATGCGCACCTCCTTAAGACGAACCGCTTCGAAAGCGGCGAAGTTTGAAGGAGATAGAGGATAAATTAAGTGATTAAAATCAGTAATTTNTCTTCGCTTGTTAAAGGTTTTGGTTTTCGGTTTTGAATTTAAATTTCTTCGAAAACAAATTAAAAAAAATCGTTGACAAGCAAATGAGACGCTGTAGAATACTCGCCTCGCTTGAGGGATCTCAAGCAAGCTCTTTAAAAAATTAACCAAGCAATTCGTGTGGGCGCTGGCTGAGATGATTTCACGATAAAGCACTCTGATCTAACTTGTTAGAGAGGATGTTGCTTAAGAAATTATCAAGTCAACGACCTGTACAATTTATTTGAACAGTAAGTAACTTGAGCAAGTATATGAAGCTTTTGCTTCGACTAGATTGAACTGAAGAGTTTGATCATGGCTCAGATTGAACGCTGGCGGCAGGCTTAACACATGCAAGTCGAGCGGTAACAGAGATAGCTTGCTATCTGCTGACGAGCGGCGGACGGGTGAGTAACGCGTAGAAAACTGCCCAGTAGTGGGGGATAGCCCAGAGAAATTTGGATTAATACCGCATACGCCCTACGGGGGAAAGGGGGCTTCGGCTCTCGCTATTGGATGTGTCTGCGTGGGATTAGCTAGTTGGTGAGGTAAGGGCTCACCAAGGCGACGATCCCTAGCTGGTCTGAGAGGATGATCAGCCACACTGGAACTGAGACACGGTCCAGACTCCTACGGGAGGCAGCAGTGGGGAATATTGCACAATGGGCGCAAGCCTGATGCAGCCATGCCGCGTGTGTGAAGAAGGCTTTCGGGTTGTAAAGCACTTTCAGCGAGGAGGAAGGCTAAGTAGTTAATACCTGCTTAGATTGACGTTACTCGCAGAAGAAGCACCGGCTAACTCCGTGCCAGCAGCCGCGGTAATACGGAGGGTGCAAGCGTTAATCGGAATTACTGGGCGTAAAGCGCGCGTAGGCGGCTTGTTAAGCTAGATGTGAAAGCCCCGGGCTCAACCTGGGAACTGCATTTAGAACTGACTCGCTAGAGTACAGTAGAGGGTGGTGGAATTTCCAGTGTAGCGGTGAAATGCGTAGAGATTGGAAGGAACATCAGTGGCGAAGGCGGCCACCTGGACTGATACTGACGCTGAGGTGCGAAAGCGTGGGGAGCAAACAGGATTAGATACCCTGGTAGTCCACGCCGTAAACGATGTCTACTAGCCGTTGGGGAGCTTGATTCCTTAGTGGCGCAGCTAACGCACTAAGTAGACCGCCTGGGGAGTACGGTCGCAAGATTAAAACTCAAATGAATTGACGGGGGCCCGCACAAGCGGTGGAGCATGTGGTTTAATTCGATGCAACGCGAAGAACCTTACCTGGTCTTGACATCCTGCGAACTTTCTAGAGATAGATTGGTGCCTTCGGGAACGCAGTGACAGGTGCTGCATGGCTGTCGTCAGCTCGTGTTGTGAAATGTTGGGTTAAGTCCCGTAACGAGCGCAACCCTTATCCTTATTTGCCAGCACTTCGGGTGGGAACTCTAAGGAGACTGCCGGTGACAAACCGGAGGAAGGTGGGGACGACGTCAAGTCATCATGGCCCTTACGACCAGGGCTACACACGTGCTACAATGGTAAATACAAAGGGACGCTAAGCCGCGAGGTGGAGCTAATCCCAGAAAATTTATCGTAGTCCGGATTGGAGTCTGCAACTCGACTCCATGAAGTCGGAATCGCTAGTAATCGTGGATCAGAATGCCACGGTGAATACGTTCCCGGGCCTTGTACACACCGCCCGTCACACCATGGGAGTGGATTGCACCAGAAGTAGTTAGTCTAACCTTCGGGGGGACGATTACCACGGTGTGGTTCATGACTGGGGTGAAGTCGTAACAAGGTAGCCCTAGGGGAACCTGGGGCTGGATCACCTCCTTAAACGAATCGTGATCGTTTCGGTCAGAGTTCACACGAATTGCTTGGTTATAGAATTAAAGAGAGCGTAAGGGCAATAGGCCCTATAGCATCTTACTGAGAGGTAATTTGCGCAGAAGGCCTGTAGCTCAGGTGGTTAGAGCGCACCCCTGATAAGGGTGAGGTCGGCAGTTCAAGTCTGCCCAGGCCTACCAGATTTCAGTTACTCATCGTTAAATGATTACTCGCATAGCAGGCTATGCTTCGCAGTCATTTGCATAGATTAACTAAAATCTACGATTTTTTGAGTCTGACTTTAATGAACGTTAAAGCAGAGGATAAAATGCTCTGGGATTGGGGCTATAGCTCAGCTGGGAGAGCGCCTGCCTTGCACGCAGGAGGTCTGCGGTTCGATCCCGCATAGCTCCACCAATTTCCAAAATTGAAATGATTATAAATAAGTGTATTTGCTTGGTTTAAGTTTGAATTAAGTAAAGTGTATTTATTTCTAATCATGCGATTAGAAGCTCTTTAACAATTAGGTAAGTAATAGTAGACGTTGTTTTATGTTGTGGTGACATAATGCAACTCATTGCTAAGTGATTAGATTATTCACATATCAGCGAATAATTTAATCATGGATAACGAAAGAAATGAGATTCATATCAAGCGTTATCCGGCGAAAACGTTACGAATGGTCATATATATAGCTTAAGTACTAAGATGGTAAAAGGTCGTCTTAGAAGACTGCTTCGGGTTATATAGTTAAGTGACTAAGCGCATACGGTGGATGCCTTGGCAGTCAGAGGCGATGAAGGACGTAGTAACCTGCGATAAGCGTTGGTAAGCTGGTAAACAAGCTTTGACCCAACGATTTCCGAATGGGGAAACCCATCTAACATAAGTTAGATATCTTGCACTGAATACATAGGTGTAAGAAGCAAACCCGGAGAACTGAAACATCTAAGTACCCGGAGGAAAAGAAATCAACCGAGATTCCCTTAGTAGCGGCGAGCGAACGGGGATTAGCCGATGATTATTGAATTAGTGGAACGCTCTGGGAAGTGCGGCCATAGTGGGTGATAGCCCCGTACACGAAGATTCAATAGTCACATATTAAGTAGGACGGGACACGTGTTATCTTGTCTGAAGATGGGGGGACCATCCTCCAAGGCTAAATACTCCTGACTGACCGATAGTGAACCAGTACCGTGAGGGAAAGGCGAAAAGAACCCCTGTGAGGGGAGTGAAATAGATCCTGAAACCGTATGCGTACAAGCAGTGGGAGCAGACTTGTTCTGTGACTGCGTACCTTTTGTATAATGGGTCAGCGACTTAATTTTAGTAGCAAGGTTAACCGTATAGGGGAGCCGTAGGGAAACCGAGTCTTAATAGGGCGTTTAGTTGCTGGGATTAGACCCGAAACCGAGTGATCTAGCCATGAGCAGGTTGAAGATCAGGTAACACTGATTGGAGGACCGAACCCACTTATGTTGAAAAATGAGGGGATGACTTGTGGCTAGGAGTGAAAGGCTAATCAAACTCGGAGATAGCTGGTTCTCCTCGAAAGCTATTTAGGTAGCGCCTCGTGTATCACCCTGGGGGGTAGAGCACTGTTTGGGCTAGGGGGTCATCCCGACTTACCAACCCCATGCAAACTCCGAATACCCAGGAGTGCGATCACGGGAGACACACGGCGGGTGCTAACGTCCGTCGTGGAGAGGGCAACAACCCAGACCGCCAGCTAAGGTCCCAAAGTTACAGTTAAGTGGGAAACGATGTGGGAAGGCTTAGACAGCTAGGAGGTTGGCTTAGAAGCAGCCATCCTTTAAAGAAAGCGTAATAGCTCACTAGTCGAGTCGGCCTGCGCGGAAGATTTAACGGGGCTCAAACTGTACACCGAAGCTGCGGATATCTTTTAGATATGGTAGAGGAGCGTTCTGTAAGCTGATGAAGCTCAATTGAGAAGTTGGGTGGAGGTATCAGAAGTGCGAATGCTGACATGAGTAACGACAAAGGGGGTGAAAAACCCCCTCGCCGGAAGACCAAGGGTTCCTGCGCAACGTTAATCGGCGCAGGGTGAGTCGGCCCCTAAGGCGAGGCTGAGAAGCGTAGTCGATGGGAAACAGGTTAATATTCCTGTACTTGTATATATTGCGATGGGGAGACGGAGAAAGCTAAACCAGCATGGCGACGGTTGTCCATGTTTAAGGTTGTAGGCTGAGGACTTAGGCAAATCCGGGTCCTTAAGGCTGAGAACTGATGACGAGATCTCTTTTAGAGATTGAAGTGGTTGATGCTCTGCTTCCAGGAAAAACCTCTAAGCTTCAGATATATAGGAACCGTACCCCAAACCGACACAGGTGGTCAGGTAGAGAATACCAAGGCGCTTGAGAGAACTCGGGTGAAGGAACTAGGCAAAATGGTACCGTAACTTCGGGAGAAGGTACGCCGATTTTGGTGATCAGACTTGCTCTGTAAGCTGAGGTCGGCCGAAGATACCAGTTGGCTGCGACTGTTTATTAAAAACACAGTACTCTGCAAACACGAAAGTGGACGTATAGGGTATGACACCTGCCCGGTGCCGGAAGGTTAATTGATGGGGTTAGCGTATGCGAAGCTCTTGATCGAAGCCCCGGTAAACGGCGGCCGTAACTATAACGGTCCTAAGGTAGCGAAATTCCTTGTCGGGTAAGTTCCGACCTGCACGAATGGTGTAACGATGGCCAAGCTGTCTCCACCCGAGACTCAGTGAAATTGAAATCGCTGTTAAGATGCAGCGTATCCGCGGCTAGACGGAAAGACCCCGTGAACCTTTACTATAGCTTCACAGTGAACTTTGAACCTATTTGTGTAGGATAGGTGGGAGGCTTTGAAACCAGGTCGCTAGATCTGGTGGAGCCATCCTTGAAATACCACCCTGGTATGTTTGAGGTTCTAACTCGGGTCCCTTATCGGGATCGAGGACACTGTGTGGTGGGTAGTTTGACTGGGGCGGTCTCCTCCCAAAGAGTAACGGAGGAGCACGAAGGTGCGCTAAGCATGGTCGGACATCATGCGGTTAGTGTAATGGCATAAGCGCGCTTAACTGCGAGACAGACACGTCGAGCAGGTACGAAAGTAGGTCATAGTGATCCGGTGGTTCTGTATGGAAGGGCCATCGCTCAACGGATAAAAGGTACTCCGGGGATAACAGGCTGATACCGCCCAAGAGTTCACATCGACGGCGGTGTTTGGCACCTCGATGTCGGCTCATCACATCCTGGGGCTGAAGCCGGTCCCAAGGGTATGGCTGTTCGCCATTTAAAGTGGTACGCGAGCTGGGTTTAGAACGTCGTGAGACAGTTCGGTCCCTATCTGCCGTGGACGTTGGAAAATTGAGAAGAGCTGCTCCTAGTACGAGAGGACCGGAGTGGACGAACCCCTGGTGTTCGGGTTGTGTCGCCAGACGCATTGCCCGGTAGCTACGTTCGGACAGGATAACCGCTGAAAGCATCTAAGCGGGAAGCCCCCTTCAAGATAAGTTTTCCCTGGGAATTTAATTCCCCTAAAGAGCCGTTAAAGACTATGACGTTGATAGGCTGGGTGTGTAAGTGCGGTAACGTATTGAGCTAACCAGTACTAATTGCTCGTGAGGCTTAACTATATAACGCCCAAGTGGTTTTATAGTGAATGATTATTCGTACAACGACGGGTAACGCAAATTGGATATGAGTCTTCGTTAGACAGCAGAGATTAAATTAGCTATTACTTGCTATTGTTAAAGACGCAGAATTAAGTGTTGTTGATCAAGTATCAGCAACCGAAGTTTTGCCTGACGACCATAGAGCTTTGGAACCACCTGATCCCATCCCGAACTCAGAAGTGAAACGAAGCATCGCCGATGGTAGTGTGGGAGGTCCCATGTGAGAGTAGGTCATCGTCAGGCTTCTATTAGAAACCCCAGTAGGTCGTCCTACTGGGGTTTTTTATTGTCTGGTGAAAAGGCAAATTTAGAAAAAATATGAAAAAACCTT
>NZ_LWGJ01000701.1:0-1877 GCF_001635845.1 Oleiphilus sp. HI0132
TGGGGGTTTGGTATTGGTTATACTATAGTAGGCTTCTCCTCGTTAGCACTTATACTATACGTGTTGTATTCCTCGTCAAAGNTCAGAGTGTAATATAACCCCCTGTGTCAGGATAGTTGTCGCCTCTGTTAATTTTTAATAATTGAATAGGAGGCGGTAAGAGAATATGAGTGAAGCATTATTCAAAAGAGTTTAAAGAAGCCATTGTTAAGAAGTGGCTTGAAAGTGGGTTATCATTAAGAACGTTTTCAGCCCAGGAAAACATAAACCTATCCACCTTGTATTCCTGGCGAGATAAATTTCAATTACCAGGTTCAAGTGTGACAAAAAGTAGTAGTCCAGATAACTGGTCTCCAGAAGCAAAGTTTTCAATTGTTCTGGAAACCGCCATGATGTCGGAGATAGAGCTAAGTGAGTATTGCCGAGAAAAAGGGCTGTACCCTGATCAGGTGAAGCAATGGAAACAATCTTGTATTAACAACAATATGACTGAGGCTCAGCGTAAGAAACAGGAAGCTGCAGAGCGCAAAGCAGATAAGAAGCGTATTAAGCAGTTAGAGAAGGAGCTAAAACGCAAAGATGCAGCACTTGCTGAAACTGCTGCATTATTGGTGCTCAGAAAAAAGCTCAATGCCTACTGGGGGGAAGACGAGGACAGCTAACCATGCTTCCAGATAGGCAATATTATGTGGAGCTGATTGATGAAGCCGTTAGTGCTGGAGCCAGAAGAGTGAAAGCCTGTGAGCTAATAGGCTTATCGCTTCGGACCTTACAACGCTGGATTGAAGATGGTGGCGTTACACAGGACAAAAGACAGTCAGCTATTAGACCTGAGCCAAAGAATAAGTTGTCAGAAACCGAGCGACAGAGCATTATCAATATCTGTAACGAGCCCGAATATGCGGACCTTCCACCCAGCCAAATCGTACCAAGGCTAGCGGATAAAGGGCAATATATTGCTTCTGAGTCCAGCTTTTATCGTGTGCTCAAAGCACATAATCAACTGGCTCACAGGGGGCGAGACAAGCCCAAAAATGGTACGAAGAAACCGAAGGGATATACGGCCACTGGGCCAAATGAAGTCTGGAGTTGGGATATTACGTACTGCCCTGCAACTGTGATAGGGCGGTATTATTACCTGTATATGATAGAAGATATCTTCAGTCGCAAAATTGTTGGCTGGGAAGTGCATGAGTCCGAGCAAGGAGAACATGCAGCAGCATTGCTTGAGCGCAGTGTTTGGTCAGAAAAGTGCGTCAGAAAATCCCTGGTGTTGCACTCGGATAATGGTAGCCCAATGAAGAGCTTAACAATGCAAGCAAAAATGCAGGATTTGGGTGTCGCCAGCTCTCGAAGTCGGCCTGGTGTAAGTAATGATAATCCGTTTTCAGAATCACTATTTCGAACCCTGAAGTACTGTCGTCGATGGCCATCTGAGGGATTTAAATCAATCGATGAAGCAAGAACTTGGGTGAAAGAGTTTGTCACTTGGTACAACACAGAGCACCGGCATAGTCGAATTAACTTTGTTACCCCAGAGCAAAGGCACTTAGGTCTGGATGAAGAAATATTATCGAAGAGGGATGAGCTTTATCGCAAGATGAAAAGAAAGAACCAAATAAGGTGGTCAAAAGCTACGCGGAACTGGGAGAAAGTGGGTGACGTTAAGTTGAACCCGGAGAAGGAAAAACAAGCAGCTTAAATGCTCAGGCGACAACTACCTTGAAAAACGCCGTAACAGAGTTGAATTGTTTATCAGATAAGCGCATAAATTGACGCTTCCAGTTCGCGATTTGTTGGGAGCTAATTCCAAGTTCTTTAGCAACTTGAGCTTGAGTGACGCCCGGTTTTTCGCAGCGTTTCACTGCTTCTTTTCG
>NZ_LWGJ01000702.1:0-3920 GCF_001635845.1 Oleiphilus sp. HI0132
AAATAGATTTGAAAACTAGGGAACCTCTGAATATTTTAAATCATTTGTATTGCATGAGCAAGGATAGTCGGCAAAACAGGATGTACTTCTACGGAGTTGAAACGCTCAAAGAAGCTGAAGAGTTCGAGCCCTTACCAAGAGATGAGTATGACAAGCTGTTTCAGGCACCAAAAGAGCCTGATTCGTCAAAAGACCTTCAAAGCAATACGCAAAACGACAAGCCTAAGCAGTCATAACATGGCCTCCGTAATAAGCTAAGCATAGTAAAGACATGAGTAAGACTTCTGACAACGCAACTGAAAACGACACTGTAGTCGACCAAGGCCAGCCTCTAATCAGCCATCTGATAGAATTGCGCACACGCCTCCTGCGTTCTGTGCTTTGCGTTATATTGATCTTCGCAGGCCTTTACTATTTTGCCAACGATATCTACCTGATTGTCTCAGAGCCACTTAGGGTCTTTTTACCCGAAGGTAGCACCATGATCGCGACCGATGTCGCATCACCCTTCTTTACCCCCTTCAAACTGGCTCTAATGACGGCACTGTTTATATCAATGCCTTATGTGCTCTTTCAAATATGGGGTTTTATCGCACCTGCACTCTATGAGAACGAAAAACGGCTCGCCTATCCTTTACTGCTATCGAGCATAATATTGTTCTATCTCGGCATGGCATTCGCTTACTTTGTCGTCTTTCCTTTGGTGTTTGGCTTTTTCACCAGTGCCGCACCTGAAGGCGTCACTGTAATGACCGATATTAGTCGCTATCTTGACTTCATTCTAAAGCTATTCTTCGCATTTGGCTTAGCCTTCGAAATCCCAATCGCAACCATTATTTTGGTTGCGGCAGGTATTACCAGCTCAGCTAGCCTAAGTGAAAAACGCCCTTACATCGTGGTTGGTTGCTTCGTTATCGGTATGTTATTGACGCCTCCAGATGTTATTTCGCAAACTCTTTTAGCAGTTCCAATGTGGGCTCTCTTTGAAGTCGGAGTGCTGTTTTCAAAACTCGTCGAAAAGAAGCGCAACGAAGAACCTGTAAGCGAATAACAATTAGATGAACCTGCTACTGTTATTCCCCGAAAATATGCACAGCGAAACACTGGCTGAGATTTCCGGTCGTCAACTCGAACATATGCATGAGACTCTAAAGTCAAAAGTTGGAGATAACATACGCGTTGGCCTGCTCAATCAGCAAATTGGCCTAGCCACTATTACAGCTCTCACTACGGAGTCTGCCAAACTCGATATCGAGTGGCAAAAAGAAGCGCCCGCACCACTCCCCTTAACACTCATTATTGGTCTACCCCGACCAAAAATGTTAAAGCGAATCATTCAAACCGCCACAACAATGGGCGTGAAGAAAATCTATTTCCTCAATGCCTGGAAGGTAGAAAAGAGCTTTTGGCAAAGCCCCTGGCTAAGTGAAGAAAAAATTCTAGAGAATTGCATCCTTGGCTTAGAACAAGCTCAGGATACCGTGATGCCCGAAATTCATATCAAAAAGCGCTTCAAGCCCTTTGTTGAAGATGAATTACCTGCACTTTCCAAAGGTACACGCCAACTAGTCGCCCACCCTAGAGAAGAACAGGTCTGCCCACATCATCTCGAAGAAGCCTGCACCTTAATCATCGGCCCCGAAGGTGGCTTTACTGAGTATGAAGTAAACAAGCTCAAAGAAGCCGGTTTTGAAGGAGTTCATTTAGGCGAAAGAATTCTACGCGTAGAGACTGCCGTACCCGTATTGATCTCGCGTCTATTTGGGTCAACATTCTAGGGTAATTTTGTCCGCAAAACGGACCTTCAT
This sequence comes from Oleiphilus sp. HI0132, assembly GCF_001635845.1. Lineage (NCBI taxonomy): Bacteria > Pseudomonadati > Pseudomonadota > Gammaproteobacteria > Oceanospirillales > Oleiphilaceae > Oleiphilus > Oleiphilus sp. HI0132. Next base: position 1,809 of record NZ_LWGJ01000702.1, read on the forward strand.
GACTGATCGATAAACAAGGATTTTTTGGCCAATATTGATCTGATCGGTTACTTCTGGAAAGTGAGATAAGCGGACATAACAGTTGGACTGTTTTTACAAAATTACGGCCAATATTCGCTAAGTGAAGCTTCTTCTATATGCTGTATGTATAAACAGTATCAAGGAGGATGCTCATGTCACCGGCAAGGAATGTCTGGGCGAGTCAAGCACCATACTATGAACGCCATCAGCCCGAAAAGACGCTCCTCTATCAATTGGTTCAGGAACATTATCCTGTCTTTAAGTCCTCGTTGGAGGGTCAGGGACAAAGCTTGCCTCGTTACGTTCAGAGAGAGTTCGAAGATTTTCTCCAATGTGGTCGGCTGGAATATGGCTTTTTGCGTGTCCGCTGCGAGGATTGCCATCATGAACGATTGGTGGCATTTAGCTGCAAGCGCAGAGGGTTCTGCCCCAGCTGTGGTGCCCGCCGGATGGCGGAGAGTGCCGCGCTCTTGGTGGATGAGGTGTTTCCCAAAGTTCCCATACGCCAGTGGGTGCTGAGCTTTCCCTTCCAGTTACGATTCCTGCTGGCTCGCCATCCAGAGCTGATGGGTAAAGTGTTAGGCATTGTCTACCGCACCGTCTCTACGCATTTAATTAGGCAGGCTGGTTTTACCAAGGCTACCGCACAAACCGGTGCAGTGACGTTGATCCAACGCTTTGGTTCTGCGCTCAACCTTAATGTCCATTACCACATGCTATTTCTCGATGGCGTATACGCCGAAGATACCTATGGCCAACGGCGGTTCCATCGGGTCAAGGCACCCACTCAACATGAACTCAATGCGCTCGTTAACACCCTCAGCCACCGGGTCGCTCGCTGCCTGGAAAAACGCGGTCTGTTGGAGCGAGATGCCGAGAATACCTGGTTGACGCTGGACGAGGAAGGAGGAGATGTACTCACGCAAATGCACGGTTCCTCGGTGACTTACCGCATCGCCACCGGCCCCCAGCAAGGGAGTAAGGTCTTCACCCTGCAAACCTTCCCTCATTGCGAAAGTGAGAAGCCAGGCTATGGCCAAGCGGCTAAAGTGGCAGGTTTTTCACTCCACGCCGGTGTGATGGCCGAAGGACATCAGAGGGATAAACTCGAACGGCTCTGCCGCTACGTTAGCCGACCCGCTGTTTCAGAAAAGCGCCTGGCATTGACCTCCAATGGACACGTTCGGTATGAACTCAAAACCCCGTATCGCAATGGCACAACCCATGTGATCTTCGAACCCATGGACTTCATGGCCAAGCTGGCTGCACTGGTACCCAAGCCGCGCGTCAACCTCACCCGATTCCACGGAGTCTTCGCACCGAACAGCAAACACCGTGTTCAGGTCACACCGGCTAAACGCGGAAAAAAGCCTGACAAACTAGAAGCAGCCGATACTGACTGGCTCGATAAGACCCCTGAAGAGCGGCACCATGCCATGACATGGATGCAGCGACTTAAGCGAGTCTTCAATATTGATATTGAGGTTTGCGAGCACTGTGGAGGGCATGTCAAAGTGATTGCCAGCATTGAGGATCCGGACATAATCGAGCAGATTCTTAAACATCTCAAACAGAAGGCGGCCAAAGCCGATACTAACCATCACAACCAGCCGCCAGAGCGAGCCCCACCACTGACTCCCAGCCTGTTCGGCCCATCGCAGACTCGTTTATTTAATTGACGCTCCTAAGCTCTCAATCCATGTACTGTCAGCCTTTGCGGCAGGCCGGTGGGGCAACTGTCGGCTAAAGATCCATTCGCCAGGCACTTTTCGGTCAAATCGACCAAAATACGACCTTCTTTGGGCGCTGTGAAGCTAAATTCCGGGGCTTAGGCAATAAAAATGAGCAGCAATTTCGGGTATGCTACTTCATCCGAAGGGTGAAAAGGTGCTTTAAACGTCCTATAGGCCCAATGCCGAATATTGAGAAAACCTTCCGGAAATATAATGCGTGCATGGCTGTTTAGGGAAATTATTAAGTATGTCTATTTTGTTTAAAATGGGCATCCAATTTATTTAAATTTCAATTTTCAGTAGTTCGATGATTTTGTTTTCTAGTGAGCTGCTGATTGGCTGTACAGACGATTGAAAA
>NZ_LWGJ01000703.1:0-1964 GCF_001635845.1 Oleiphilus sp. HI0132
AAAACGAAAGTGAGTTACTTACAATACTTTCTTCCAGGCAATAAAAAACCCCAGTAGGATGACCTACTGGGGTTTCTAATAGAAGCCTGACGATGACCTACTCTCACATGGGACCTCCCACACTACCATCGGCGATGCTTCGTTTCACTTCTGAGTTCGGGATGGGATCAGGTGGTTCCAAAGCTCTATGGTCGTCAGGCAAAACTTCGGTTGCTGATACTTGATCAACAACACTTAATTCTGCGTCTTTAACAATAGCAAGTAATAGCTAATTTAATCTCTGCTGTCTAACGAAGACTCATATCCAATTTGCGTTACCCGTCGTTGTACGAATAATCATTCACTATAAAACCACTTGGGCGTTATATAGTTAAGCCTCACGAGCAATTAGTACTGGTTAGCTCAATACGTTACCGCACTTACACACCCAGCCTATCAACGTCATAGTCTTTAACGGCTCTTTAGGGGAATTAAATTCCCAGGGAAAACTTATCTTGAAGGGGGCTTCCCGCTTAGATGCTTTCAGCGGTTATCCTGTCCGAACGTAGCTACCGGGCAATGCGTCTGGCGACACAACCCGAACACCAGGGGTTCGTCCACTCCGGTCCTCTCGTACTAGGAGCAGCTCTTCTCAATTTTCCAACGTCCACGGCAGATAGGGACCGAACTGTCTCACGACGTTCTAAACCCAGCTCGCGTACCACTTTAAATGGCGAACAGCCATACCCTTGGGACCGGCTTCAGCCCCAGGATGTGATGAGCCGACATCGAGGTGCCAAACACCGCCGTCGATGTGAACTCTTGGGCGGTATCAGCCTGTTATCCCCGGAGTACCTTTTATCCGTTGAGCGATGGCCCTTCCATACAGAACCACCGGATCACTATGACCTACTTTCGTACCTGCTCGACGTGTCTGTCTCGCAGTTAAGCGCGCTTATGCCATTACACTAACCGCATGATGTCCGACCATGCTTAGCGCACCTTCGTGCTCCTCCGTTACTCTTTGGGAGGAGACCGCCCCAGTCAAACTACCCACCACACAGTGTCCTCGATCCCGATAAGGGACCCGAGTTAGAACCTCAAACATACCAGGGTGGTATTTCAAGGATGGCTCCACCAGATCTAGCGACCTGGTTTCAAAGCCTCCCACCTATCCTACACAAATAGGTTCAAAGTTCACTGTGAAGCTATAGTAAAGGTTCACGGGGTCTTTCCGTCTAGCCGCGGATACGCTGCATCTTAACAGCGATTTCAATTTCACTGAGTCTCGGGTGGAGACAGCTTGGCCATCGTTACACCATTCGTGCAGGTCGGAACTTACCCGACAAGGAATTTCGCTACCTTAGGACCGTTATAGTTACGGCCGCCGTTTACCGGGGCTTCGATCAAGAGCTTCGCATACGCTAACCCCATCAATTAACCTTCCGGCACCGGGCAGGTGTCATACCCTATACGTCCACTTTCGTGTTTGCAGAGTACTGTGTTTTTAATAAACAGTCGCAGCCAACTGGTATCTTCGGCCGACCTCAGCTTACAGAGCAAGTCTGATCACCAAAATCGGCGTACCTTCTCCCGAAGTTACGGTACCATTTTGCCTAGTTCCTTCACCCGAGTTCTCTCAAGCGCCTTGGTATTCTCTACCTGACCACCTGTGTCGGTTTGGGGTACGGTTCCTATATATCTGAAGCTTAGAGGTTTTTCCTGGAAGCAGAGCATCAACCACTTCAATCTCTAAAAGAGATCTCGTCATCAGTTCTCAGCCTTAAGGACCCGGATTTGCCTAAGTCCTCAGCCTACAACCTTAAACATGGACAACCGTCGCCATGCTGGTTTAGCTTTCTCCGTCTCCCCATCGCAATATATACAAGTACAGGAATATTAACCTGTTTCCCATCGACTACGCTTCTCAGCCTCGCCTTAGGGGCCGACTCACCCTGCGCCGATTAACGTTGCGCAGGAACCCT
>NZ_LWGJ01000704.1:0-6402 GCF_001635845.1 Oleiphilus sp. HI0132
AATGATTTATGTTGCAAAGCTATAATTTAGATTATATTATCCACTTAATGCACTGTTACATATAATTAAAGATAAACCTTAATATAGGCATGTCGCTGGGCGGTTTATATAGATCAGTGCAGAAAACAATAGAAACAAGCAACACAAAATCTCCTAAACCCTTAAAAATAAAAGGAAATTGGAGATATAGCAGAAAGATAGATAGGTACCATTATGTCACAAGAAGCCATTGCACTCCCTGAATGCAGCAGCGAATCCCCCAGAGTTGTAAGAGAAACTGTACGCCAACAACTAAGCAGTGATATTGAAGAATTTCTAAAAAGAGGTGGTAACGTAGAACGCGTTGATAATAACGTACGAGCTGACCCGCCAAAGAAGCCGACCATGAATTATGGCTCAGCACCAATCTAAGCCAGTACTACGTTAAAAGCGATAGCAGTACCGCTTAGCTTCTTCTTTCTTCCATCGCTCTCGGTAACTTTTTCATCTAAGAATATTACCGAGAGTGATAAAAGTGAATTTAAATTCACCCTATTCGCTATTTTCCTGTAAAAAGACCTGATTATTTCTAAAAAGACATTGCAGATTTCGAAATCTATGCGACAATTCGCACTCACTTTGAGACCTGCCACACACTATTACCGTCTCAAGGCACTCGCTTTTTTGTAGTCATGCACCTAAATGGATTCAGGTACAGGAGAATTGGGATTTAATGGACGCCTTTACTTTAATAATAAGCTTGACGCTTGCCGTCGCCGGTTCCTTTTTATATCGAGACTATTCACGTTTTCTCCGTGGCGCATACGCTAAATACGGAAAAGTAGTGTCAATCCATCAAGTATTCTCTAGCCTTACTTCTCATGCCGACAATAGTACTAGCCAAACCTACGTTAAAAATGGTTTTTACCCTGTCATTGAGTACCCGCATGAAGGAGGCCCGGTTCGCTTTACCGCAATTGACCACTTAGCCTCAGGCAACTTCCACGTTGGCGACAAAGTAAAACTTCGTATTCTCAAAACTCGCCGCAAACACTCACGTACTTGCAAAACTTTTATTGCACTGATATCAATGATTAGCTTGCTAAGCCTAGGCATGATAGGTGCTGCAATAACCAGCAGCATCTATATTTCATTTGGGCAGGTTCTACTTGCCTCAATGGTAATTGCTGCAAGTTTATCAATTATGGTTTTATATCAGCGCGACCAAGACCAGCATTACATTCACGAACTGAGCCATACTAAAAGCGGCCGAGCACAACTATGCATACCTGAACCCGCTGCTTTTAGGCACTGGAAGTCTGCGCTACAAGACCCTGTTCAACGAATAAAAATTCGCGGTTCACAATTATGCGGCGCGACCTGCATAGGCTCCGCACTTGTTATGCTAAGCATCGCTTTAATCCCAAGCATTCAATTATTACTTAAGCTAAGCATATAAGCGTACCTAGATCTCGAGTTCCCTGTATTTAGCGAAAAGCAAAATACTTCCAAAAATCCAGCCCCAGTTGACTTGCGTTATAGCCTTTCCTTCGGCATACCTGCTAATCTTAAGCACATAATATTTTTGATGATTGCCGGAGATAAAAAGTGTTTTCACCCAGCCAACGACAATTCCCTAACAGCCGACTCCGTCGCATGCGCTTTCAAGACTTTTCCCGTCGCTTGATGCAGGAAAATACACTAACAGCCAATGACCTGATTTACCCCATGTTTATTCTTGAAGGTGTAAATAAACGCGAAGCTGTTAGCTCTATGCCCGGCGTTGAACGCCTGAGTATTGACCTACTACTAAAAGAGGCGCAGCAGCTACTAGAGCTTGGTATCCCCGCCGTCGCACTATTTCCCGTCACCCCGAGTAATGCCAAGTCTCTTGATGCCAAAGAAGCTTGGAACCCCGAGGGCCTAGCCCAAAGAGCTGTACGAGCACTAAAAAAGGAATATCCGGAGCTGGGCGTGATTACCGACGTTGCCTTAGACCCCTTTACAACCCACGGCCAAGACGGAATTATCGATGATGATGGATATGTATTAAACGATATTACCGTTAACGCATTAGTTAAGCAGGCTTTGTCACACGCAGAGGCCGGAGCAGACATCGTTGCACCTTCAGATATGATGGATGGCCGAATCGCTGCGATTCGCAAAGAACTGGAAGCCGCAGGCCATATCAATACCTCTATACTTGCCTACTCCGCTAAGTATGCCTCTTCTTATTATGGTCCTTTTCGCGACGCAGTAGGCTCTGCTGGCAACTTAGGTAAAGCAGATAAAAAGACTTACCAAATGGACCCGGCCAATTCTGATGAAGCCTTGCACGAGGTCGCCATGGACCTTCAGGAAGGTGCCGACATGGTTATGATCAAGCCAGGCATGCCCTATCTCGATATTGTTTACCGTATCAAGACTGAACTCAAAGCGCCGACCTTCGTCTATCAAGTGAGTGGTGAGTATGCGATGCATATGGCCGCAATAGAAAATGGCTGGCTAGACAAGGATAAAATTATTCTAGAGTCACTACTTTGTATCAAGCGCGCTGGCGCCGATGCAATTCTGACTTATTTTGCCAAGGACGCTGCGAAACTTCTTAGCAAAGGATAAAGATGTAACAATGTTCAGCTAGAATGGATTATCGCCCCTTTTAAAATACTTGGAGAATACAGACAACAATGAGCACGACGCATGACGAGCAAACAGCAAATAATGAGCTCCCTGCTATAGACCTCCTTAACCACGAATACTACGTGAACAGGGAACTAAGCCATCTGCAGTTCAACCATCGCGTGCTCAAACAAACGATTGATACATCGCACCCTCTCCTCAACCGTCTGATGTTTAGCTGCATATTCAGTAGCAACATGGATGAGTTTTTTGAAATTCGTGTGGCCGGCCTAAAACATCAGATCAAATTTGGTCGGGAGACAATTGGGCCTGACGGACTAAGCCCTGAACAAACCCTAGAAAAAATCAAACATATCGCGACAGATTTTGTTCGTGAACAGTATGAGATTTTGAATGATGTGCTTCTGCCTGAGTTAAAAAAAGAGGGGATCAGTTTTCTAAGACGCCAGGAATGGAGTGAAGCTCAACATGAATGGTTAGCTAATTATTTCGATAACGAAGTACTACCGATTATTAACCCCATCGGTCTCGACCCTTCACACCCCTTTCCTCGCCTGGTAAATAAGAGTCTAAACTTTATCGTAGAGCTGGACGGCAAAGATGCTTTCGGTCGTGAAACCGGCCTGGCAATCGTTCCCGCCCCCCGCTCTTTACCCAGGCTTATTAAATTACCTGCGGAGATTTCCAAGGGTGATGAACTGGTATTCTTATCTTCAATTATTCACGCTCATGTTGACCAACTATTTCCCGGCATGTCAGTGCAAGGCTGTTACCAATTCCGTTTAACCCGAAATGCCGACTTTGAACTTGAACAAGAAGATATGGAGGATCTGGCCTCTGCATTAAAAGGGGAGCTGCTCTCGAGACGTTTTGGTGACGCTGTTAGATTAGAGCTTGCAGACAACTGCCCAGAGCATCTGATCTCTTTCTTGCTCAAAGAGTTTAAACTGAGTAAAGATGAACTGTATCAAGTGCGAGGCCCGGTTAACCTTTCTCGCCTAATGCAACTACCAGATTTAGTCGACAAACCTGAACTACTCTACCCGGCCTTCGCTCCAGGCCTGCCAAAGCCTTTAAAGAAAAGCAGCAATATTTTTTCAACTATAAAACAGAAAGATATTCTTCTGCACCACCCCTTCCAGAGCTTTACACCAGTTATCGATTTTCTTCGACACGCTGCCCTAGACCCCGATGTCGTTGCTATTAAACAAACACTTTACCGTAGCGGCGCTAATTCTGAAATTGTTGCCGCCTTGGTCGATGCAGCAAGACGCGGAAAAGAAGTCACTGCAGTAATAGAATTACGAGCCCGTTTTGACGAAGAAGAAAATATTGAACTAGCCAGCCGCCTGCAAGAAGCTGGCGCTGTCGTCGTTTATGGCGTAGTGGGCTATAAAACCCACGCCAAGATGATACTCGTAGCCCGACGCGAAGCCGAAGGTTTTAGGCACTATGTACATTTGGGTACGGGTAATTATCACGCAAAGAACGCCCGCCTCTATACAGACTATAGCTTTATGAGTGGTGATGAAGCTCTCGGGAAAGAGGTTCATAAAATATTCCAGCAGCTCACGGGTATGGGCAAAGCACTGAAGATCAAAAAACTATTCCATGCTCCTTTCACCTTACATGACTCTTTGGTTTCGATGATAGAAAGAGAAGCTAATAATGCCAAAGCAGGTAAAGCCTCAGGAATCACCATTAAAGTTAATGCAGTATCAGAACCCAAAATTATTCGGGCACTGTATCGAGCATCACAAGCAGGCGTGCCTATTAAGCTTATTGTCCGCGGCATATGCTGTTTACGTCCAGGGCTAGAGGGTATTTCCGAAACGATCGAAGTACGCTCTGTGATCGGGCGTTTCTTGGAGCACACTCGAGTTTATTGGTTCCACAATGATGGTAATGACCAGATTTATGGTGCCAGTGCCGACTGGATGACCCGTAACCTGTTAAAGCGTGTTGAAACCTGCTTCCCGATGGAAGATAAGAAGCTAGTAGAACGCGTGAAAGCCGAAATTGGCTTCTACCTAAGCGATAATTGCCAAAGCTGGATTATGGACACCGAGGGAAAATATCATTTGAACCAACCTGCCGAAGCCGAATCTCGAGTCTGCGCACAACAATATTTACTCGAGCACCTTGCCTCAACCTAAAGCCAAACCTGGCACTCTTCTTTTATCTGTTTTCAATACTTTAAAAGAAGAGTGCGATTCAGCCGACATTACCAAAGATTCAGTACATTTAGTTTAAATTCCGAATAGAATGGGCTAACNGGGTACCACAATAGATAATTTAAATAATAAATAGACGCTTCCCATGACTCCTTCTATACATATCAGATTACTGCTCCTGCTTATAACGTCAACCCTAACCTTCAGCACCTACGCATCGATCTCTATTACTGAGCCTCAACAGCCATCAGACTTATCATTTCAAACTGACGCTAAGAGTGAATACGATACCAAGCTAATTACACGTCTGAAAAAGTCTCAAGTTTTCGAACGCTTGCGAATATTTAGTGAACAAGACCTTATTTTAAAACAAAGCATCATTTATCACTTTCACCAAGCTGACCAGGCTACAACGAGCCAACCTTTAGCACTTGACACTGCAAGCTCGAACAACAAACAAACCAGCCAGGTTGATATAAAGATCGACATCCCCTTCTCCTTTCTATACCAACTAGATCAAGGCCTAATTGCCAAATACCCTCAACAAGAGGGTATACAAGAAGCGATATACAGCGCAGCCGTTGAAAAATATTTGTGGTTTGAACTAGGCAGAGCCTTGGTTAGTCAGTTTGATTTAGGCGTATCCGGGCAAGAAGTATTTGCACTGGATAACTTCTCGACCCTTATGCTTATCAACCTGAACCACCATGACAGCGACTTTATTCTGGAAGCAACGGAAGCATTTCTACTAATCAGGCAATCTATTCCTTATGGCGGCGAAGAAGACTACGAAGCTGAGGTTTCACTCGATGAGCAGCGCTACCGCAAAGCCGTTTGCTTAATACTCGGCAAAGACTATCTGGCTCGCGTGAACAGAACAGAGCAAGCCTATCATGAGCTATTAGAAGAGCTGGCATGGGATCAGAAAAAAATTGAACAGTGCCAAAAACTGTATCTGGAGAAGTTACAGACCTGGCTTGATGCCTTACAACCGCACCTCAGACAAGAGAATAGGCTCACCAGCTGGCTTGCTGCACACTAGTCTTAAAGGAAACAATTACAGTACTTTGAGCAGCGCCTCGCATTGCTGCTTTAAGGTTTGTAACTGCTCAGGAGGTAGGTCAAGCTTGCAAAGCATTTGCTCAGGTACCGCTTGCGCCTCAGCTTTTAGAGAGCGACCACTTTCAGTCAAAGTAAGAATTTTTACTCGCTCATCACGAAGACCAGGACTTCGACTCAATAAGCCTTTCGCTTCAAGACGCTTTAATAAAGGTGTTAAGGTTCCTGAGTCCAGATGAACCCGCTCCCCTAAATCACTGACGTTGATTTCGTCTTTTTCCCACAATACCATCATGACAATGTACTGAAGGTAGGTCAGGTCCAGTAATTTAAGGAATGGCCGATAGGCTCGAACCATCGCATTGGAAGCACTATATAAAGAAAAACAAACCTGTTTATCCAGGCGAAGAAGGTCTTCCGACATAAATAAAGCTTAGTACCAAACGATAAAGGTAGCCGCGGCACTTACACCACAGGTTTCAACGAATTCACTATGACGACAAACATGTTTACCAATCGCATAGCTCAAGCCAGCACCAACAATATACAG
>NZ_LWGJ01000705.1:0-1647 GCF_001635845.1 Oleiphilus sp. HI0132
TAACACGTTTTCAGTTGGGCAGAACCTAAAGTATGCGAACCCAAAACTTAGGTAACTAATATGAAAGGCCTGAAGAAAATAGCATTAGCATCCGCAATCGCAGCAGTAGCAGCGGGCGCACAAGCAGAATTAAAAGCTCTTGATGATTCAACAATGGGTGAATTAACTGGTCAAGCTGGTTTAACTATCGATTTAGAAACTAAAGTATCTATCGGTCAGTTCATGTATAAAGATGCTGGTTGACGTGGTCTAATAGATATGACCAGTCCAGTTAAGACATAATACGTCCTAACTGGAGAAGGTAAATTGAATACACGAAAAAAATATTCCCAAGAATTTAAATTGGACGCGATTAGTCTGGTGCTTGATCAAGGCCACACTAGGACAGAGGCAGCCCGTAGCCTGGGTATTAGCGCACAGGTACTGGGGCGTTGGATAAAAGAATATCAAAACGATTCAGGCAATGCTTTCAGAGGCAATGGCAAGCTTACGTCAGAGCAAGAAGAAATTAGAAGACTTAAGGCGCAGGTTAAGCGCCTTGAAATAGAAAAGGAAATACTAAAAAAGGCGACGGTCTTCTTTGCCAAAGAAACGAAGTGAAGTATGACTTTATCACTCAACATAAGAAGACCTGGCCGGTTGACCTGATGTGTCAGCTATTTGGAGTGAAACGAAACAGTTATTATAGCTTTGCCAAGCGCAAGCGTAGTCAACCAGATGACCCGGATCATCAGGAAATGCTTGATTGGATAACGGATATAGCAGAGTCCAGCGACCACACTTATGGAGAGCGCAGGATGAAGAAAGCATTGAACATTTTGGGTTATCCAGTAAGTCGAGCTAAAACAAAAAAACTGATGAATGAGGCTGGTGTGAAGGTGCGCCACAAGAAGAAATTTAAAGTGACCACTAATAGCAATCATAAGAAGCCTGTTTATCCAAATCGCTTAAAGCGAGAGTTTGATGTTGTTCAACCTAATCAGGCATACGTCGCGGATATTACATATATCTGGACTCAAGAGGGTTGGCTGTACCTAGCTGTCGTGATTGACTTGTTTTCACGGAAGGTTGTTGGCTGGAGCATGAGTTCACGCATGAAAGCGAGTCTGGTTTGCGATGCGCTTACCATGGCAATTTGGCAGCGGCGACCGAAAGCAGGCTTGATTCATCATTCGGATCGTGGCTCTCAATATGCGAGTGATGCCTTTAGAAGGTTATTGGATCAACACGGCATCCAAGGAAGCATGAGTCGGCGTGGCGACTGTTGGGATAATGCGGTAGTAGAAAGCTTCTTTGGAAGCCTGAAGCAAGAGCGCGTGCAATGGCGAAGTTACCAAACTCGCTATGAGGCACAGCAGGATATTTTGGATTACATATCCATGTTTTATAACAGTCGGCGGCTGCATTCTTACTTGGGCTACATGAGCCCGAATGAATACGAAGCTCAGGCAATTGAAATGAAAAAAGTATCTTAACTGGGTTGGTCAAAAATGCTAGACCACGTCAGAAGAGTAAAGCAGTAATAATAAAGACGATACGATAATCGAAGCGCATAATTTATTTCATCTTGTCGGTTATTTTTATTTAAATTAGTGTTGTGAAGGCTAACTAAACGTTCAACCCTTAGTGTTCTTAATATTAAGGTTT
>NZ_LWGJ01000706.1:0-1381 GCF_001635845.1 Oleiphilus sp. HI0132
TCGATCTGTTACTTCAGCTTTGATCAAGGCTTCAAGAATGGGCTGTGCTTGAAGGTAAGATGGCCCAGCTTGCTGTGATAGCTCCATAACACTGTTGGCCATACCGTGTAGTTTGAGTTGTTTGAAGGTGTGGATCATGGTTTCAATGTGCATAAGGATGACCTCTTAGTTGATCGTAGCGTTGTGTGTTGGCAATAGGCTCTTCGTTTAGAATGAGAGAGGGTGGTGTTAGCAAAGGCTCAGGTGTTTCCTGTTCGATGAGTTGGCTCAAACAGTTCATTACATGCTGTTTTGAGGGGTGCCCGCATCGCAGAGATTCCTCAACCGCTTGCTCAACCAGCTGTTCGTCGTGATGAAGTACCAAGGCCAATATCTCGACCATTTCTCGATCACCACCTTGTCGTCGAAGTAAATACTTTTGAATGGACTTGAAGCTGTCTGGCAAGGTCTCGAACGGTGCGCCGTTACGCAGTGCTCCTGGTTTGCGTTGAGCCACGGCTAGATAATGTCTCCATTCATACTTGGTGATACCTGCATCATGCTTGCGATTGAAGATACGTCTATGTCTTGCTATCTCCTTGCCTTCGGCAACGATAACGATTTCAGCTGCATAAACATGAAGACTCACATGCTGGTTAGCAAAGCTTGCCGGGACACTATAGCGGTTACGCTCGAACGTAATTAAGCATGTAGAAGAGACTCGCTTAGTCTCTTCTACATAGCCATCGAATGGCGCTGGGACAGGCATTAAACATGGCCGTTCTTGTCGCCAGCATTCAGCAACCGTTAGATTGGATTGTTCTGGGTGTTTTTGGCGGTGCCACAGTTCAATACATTGGCGTTCAAGCCAAGCATTAAGTTCTTCGAGAGTCTTGAACTTGGGAGCGGTATGCCATAACTGATGCCGAGCATCTCGCACCTTTTTCTCGACTTGGCCTTTCTCCCAACCTGCAGCTGGATTACAGAACTCAGCTTCAAACAGATAATGACTGACTAGCGTTTGGAATCGGCGATTAACATCGCGCTGTTTACCTGATCGTACCTTATCCACAGCAGTCTTCATGTTGTCGTAGATGCCGCGTTCAGGCACGCCACCAAAGACCCGAAATGCATGATTGTGTGCATCAAACAGCATCTCGTGCGTTTGTTTGTAATAAGCTCGCAGGAAGAAAGCTCGACTATTGCTTAGCTTGAAGTAAGCAACTTGAAGGCAGCACTTCCGACCATTGATCGTGGCGAAATCTTCGCCCCAATCAAACTGGAATGCTTCGCCTGGTGCAAAAGTCAGTGGAACATAGACTCGCTTAGCGGCAGTGCTCTTTGCTTCATGTTGCTCTTGTCGCCACTGCCGTGCAAACGCAGCAACACGATCATAGGAAAC
>NZ_LWGJ01000707.1:0-1297 GCF_001635845.1 Oleiphilus sp. HI0132
AATAAATCGTAGTCTTAATTAAACTAAAGTCGGTAGCATAGAAAAAGGGGTGTAACCGTGGCTAAAGAAAAATTTGAACGTAATAAACCGCACGTTAACGTAGGTACTATTGGTCACGTTGACCATGGTAAAACAACTTTGACAGCAGCGCTAACGCGTGTATGTGCAGAAGTATTCGGTGGTGAGAAGGTTGATTTCGCAAACATCGATAATGCACCAGAGGAAAGAGAGCGTGGTATCACTATCGCGACGTCTCACGTTGAGTATGATTCAACTGATCGTCACTACGCTCACGTTGACTGCCCAGGGCACGCCGATTATGTTAAAAACATGATCACAGGTGCTGCTCAGATGGATGGTGCTATCTTGGTTTGTGGTGCGACTGATGGTCCTATGCCTCAGACTCGTGAGCACATCCTTTTGTCTCGTCAGGTAGGTGTACCTTACATTGTAGTATTCTTGAACAAGGCTGACTTGTTGGCTGAAGACTGTGGTGGTGCAGGTTCAGAAGAATACAACGAGATGCTTGAATTGGTTGAAATGGAAATTCGTGAGTTGCTAGACACTTATGAGTTCCCAGGTGATGATACGCCAATTATCGCAGGTTCTGCTTTGATGGCATTGAACGGCGAAGATGATAACGAGCTAGGTACAACTGCTGTTAAGAAGTTGGTTGAGTCGCTAGATTCTTATATTCCAGAGCCAGAGCGTGCTGTAGATCAGCCATTCCTAATGCCTGTTGAGGACGTGTTCTCAATCTCAGGTCGTGGTACGGTTGTAACGGGTCGTGTTGAGCGTGGTATCATCAAAGTTGGTGAAGAAATCGAGATTGTTGGTATCAAGGAAACTCAAACCACTACTTGTACTGGTGTTGAGATGTTCCGTAAGCTTCTAGACGAAGGTCGTGCGGGTGAGAACGTTGGTGTTCTTCTGCGTGGTACTAAGCGTGACGAAGTTGAGCGTGGTCAGGTTCTATGTGTGCCTGGTTCTGTTAAGCCTCACACTAAGTTTGAAGCTGAAGTATATATCTTGGGTAAAGATGAAGGTGGTCGTCATACGCCATTCTTCCAAGGTTACCGTCCACAGTTCTACTTCCGTACGACTGATGTGACAGGTGCTTGTGAGTTGCCTGAAGGTGTTGAAATGGTAATGCCTGGTGATAACGTACAGTTAACAGCTACTTTGATCGCGCCAATCGCGATGGAAGAAGGTCTACGCTTCGCGATTCGTGAAGGTGGTCGTACTGTAGGTGCGGGTGTTGTAGCTAAGATTGTTGAATAATCTTAGTCTATGTTTG
>NZ_LWGJ01000708.1:0-1186 GCF_001635845.1 Oleiphilus sp. HI0132
TCGTTAGAAGTATGGAGCCGCTCTAAGTTGTAATAACGCATGTAGTCAGCCACATCATTTCTCATATGCTCTCTCGTTGGCTGGGGCACTTTCAAAACCCAGTCATGCTTTAAGCTTCCAAAGAACCGCTCCACAACAGAGTTATCCCAGCAAGCACCTACATCCCCCATGCTAGCTCTGATGCCATAATTACTCAGCAGTGTGCGATAACGCTTGCTGGTATACTGCGAACCTCTGTCACTATGAAACACCAAGCCTTTAGGAGGCTGGCGCAGATTATATGCCCTGATCATAGCTCGACTAACCAAGTCAGTAGTCATACGCTTATCAATCTGCCAGCCAACGATTCGGCGTGAAAATAAATCCATGACGATCGCGAGATACATCCAGCCTTCGCCTGTTTTCAGATAAGTCACATCGCCAGCCAAGATTTGATTTGGCCCAACCGGATTAAAGTTCTGGTTCAGCAAGTTATCTGCAACAGCATCACTGTGTTTACGCTTAGTTGTTGCCTTGTATGCAATGCGTTGCGTAACGACCAATCCAAGCTTAGCCATTAATTTTTGAGCGCTGTATTCAGTAATATCAAAGCCCTCTCTGCACAATCGTTTCCGCAGTTCTCTATAACCCAAACTACTTCGGCTTTTCTCGAAGATAGTTTTAGCTCTGCTATACAAATGTAACTGCTTTGGCGTAATAGATTTAGTTGGCCGTTTGAGCCAAGCATAATAAGCTGAGCGGCTAACACCCATTGCTTTGCAAAGTTTGATAACAGGATATGCTGAGGAAAGTTGTTGAATGGTTTGAAACCTTACTTGGTTTCCTTCAGCAGGAGGGCGCTGGCCTTTTTTAAAATCTCCTTTTCCATCTTCAGCTCTTTATTTTCCTTTCGGAGCCGAAGCAATTCAGCACGCTCATCTGTATTTAAGCCAGTACCAGATTGTTCCGCATCAAACTTGGCTTTCCAGTTGTAGAGCAACTTATCTGTAATACCCAATGAAGCAGCCGCTTTAGGAACGCTATAGCCTTGCTCGGTGACCAGGGCAACCGCTTCTTGTTTAAACTCTGTTGTATAACTTCTGTTCTTTCGTTTTGTCATTTAACACCTCAATAATTGGATTATATTCCTTATTGAAGTGTCCTGTTTGATTAAAGCAGATCACTATCAAAGATAGATTAGGATCTA
>NZ_LWGJ01000709.1:0-1278 GCF_001635845.1 Oleiphilus sp. HI0132
CAATAAGCCCAGGCAGACCCGGTAAGCTTGCTCTTCATGCTGTTTTTGCTTGAGGAGTGCTTGCACCCAGAGCAAGACCTCATCGCCTAGATCCTTGGCCCAGTTCATGAGTCGGTCTGCATTCCACTTATGATGTTTCTCATGCCTAGTTGGCATATGTTCTGGATTCGTAGTCATGCCAGAGTTGCGCTTTCTTGGGTGGCTGGCGACACGTTTATTCTGGAAGTAGATTTCTATTAGCTTATCTTTGGCGTGAAGCTCCAAGCGCTCGCCGACAAGCTGATGCGGTACGGAGTAAAGATGATTATCGTATTGTATGTGATAGTCGACGTTTACTTTGACCTGTTTGATATCCGTGTACTCATAACGGTGCTTGGGTAAGCGTTTCAGAACGGGCTTATCGATGTTTTCGAACCACTGTTTACGCGTACCTTTTAGCTGCCTGAAGGGAATGTTGTTCACTTCTTCTAGCAAGGCTTTAATGCAGTGATTCAGTTCAGCTAGAGAGAAGAAGGTATGATGGCGAAGCCGAGCCAGTATCCAGCGTTCAATGATTTGAACTCCAACCTCCGCCTTGGCTTTATCTTGAGGTTTCCTTGGTCTAGCGGGCACGATTGCAGTCCCATAATGCGCAGCAAGTTGTTGGTAGTTTGGGTTAAGATCAGGGTCATAACGACAAGCTTGTGTCACACCGCTCTTCAAGTTATCTGGAATGACCATCTCTGGCACACCACCAAAAAACTCAAAAGCTCTGGCGTGACTATTCAACCAGTCAGGCAAGCTCTGCGACCAGGTCGCCTCGCAAAACGTATAATTGGACGCCCCAAAAACGGCAACAAAGATCTGCGCGAAGCGAACCTCGCCAGTGCCCTGACTAACAATCGGCATGGTCTTCCCAGCATAATCAACAAATAGCTTTTCACCGGCCTTATGCACTTGGCGCATAGAGCGCTTTTGCTTCTTCAGCCATTCCTGGTAGTGGTGGCAGTATTGCGAGTAGCTGTAACTCCGGTTTGGGTATTGCTGTGTATATTCTTCCCAGAGTAAGTGTTTGGTTATGCCTTTGTGCTTGAGTTCTTGGTGTACCTCAACCCAGCCCGGCATGACCAGTTCTGCAGACACACGGTTGTCAGATTCAGGATAAAAAAGATTGGCAAGCGCCTGCTCATTAAGTTTCTCGATGGCAGACCAATCTAGGTTTAATTCTTTTGCCTGGCGAGCCACCTTTTGCACGGCACCCAGGCTAAGCCTCAAGCTGCCATTGATCTGGCGTAATGA
>NZ_LWGJ01000710.1:0-1296 GCF_001635845.1 Oleiphilus sp. HI0132
CAACGAACGTCACGATTAAACAAACGCCGGTTCCGGCTTCACCTATTCCAAAAAGCTTTGCTACGGCGAGCTTGTTAAGCCAAATCATTACCAGTAAATATCAATATGGCTTACCGCTTTATCGACAAGAAAGTCTGTTCAAAGAATATGGCATCCCGCTTAGCCGACAAACGATGTCGAGCTGGTTGCTGAAGTGTACAGACTTACTCAAACCGCTTTATGACAAACTGCATGAAACCCTCTTGCGGCAAAATGTAATACAAGCAGATGAAACCACACTAAAGGTAATCGAATCCGACAAAACCAAATGTTATATGTGGTTATATTGCACCGGTACCGACTCACCCGGCAGCAATCACACAGACATTCCCAATATCGTGCTGTATGACTTCCATGAAAGTCGGGCAAGCCAGTGTGCGATTAATTTTCTACAAGGTCACTCAGGCTATTTACAGGTAGATGGCTATCAAGGTTATGAATCCACCCAAACGACATTAGTGGGCTGTTGGGCACATGCACGACGCAAATTCAAAGAGGCTGATATAGCGCAAAGCAAAGGCAAACCCAAAGCGGGAAAAGCTACTTGGGCGATGACTCACATCAAAAAGCTCTATCGAATTGAAACTGCCATAAAGGATAAATCGCCCAGAGAAAAACAGGCATATCGAGTCGTACATGCGACACCCTTGTTGAAAGAATATAAAATCTGGTTGGATAACTCGATTCTGCAGGTACCGCCTAAATCGGCCTTGGGCAAAGCACTCGCATACAGTTTAAATCAATGGCCAAAGCTGACACGCTACTTAGAAGATGGTCATCTGAATATCGATAACAATCGTGCAGAAAGAGCAATCAAACCCTTCGTGATAGGGCGAAAAAACTGGTTATTCTCAAACACCACTAGTGGTGCCCATGCCAGCAGTGTACTTTACAGTATTGTTGAAACGGCAAAGGCAAATGACCTTGTGCCATTCGATTATCTTCATTATCTATTGAAAGCACTTAGTAAAAGAGATCAGCAAGCAGAAATGGAAGATCTGCTGCCATGGAATGTCATACTAAATCATTAGATTCTTGGATATGTGCGCTTCGCCTTACGTTTACGATTGATCCAGCCCTTGTCAAACCAGCCCGGCACCGGAATATTCGCAAAGTGTGGAAACAGAACAAAACCATCTTTAGGCAACAAAGGTAAGTCAAAAGCATAATCTGTAATGCCCCCATCTTGGTAGACGCCTTCACCCGCGAGGCCTTCCACGCCATCAATAATGACGGGAATAGCACCTGTCGCAAGTA
>NZ_LWGJ01000711.1:0-2468 GCF_001635845.1 Oleiphilus sp. HI0132
CAGGGAATGCTCGTTTCTTATCATGTATTCCTCCGTTTAAAGTTTTAGGGTAGGTGGCACGTTTTCCCACTGTTCCGCTCTGCTGTTTAAGTTTCTCAGGCACATTTGAATTTGTAGAGGCTTCGTCGGTGGTGTGTTCCTAGGGAGTCCGGTAAAGTCGCCATCTAGGGTGTTTTTGTCTCTGGGCCAGTACAAAGGTTTTAACGTGGTGTTTGGTGTAGTTGGGTGTTCTAAAACATCTAACCAGTTCATCAAACATCACTCCGGCCACAAAAACACGTGGCCTACGTTGGACGCACGATAGAGCCGTGCGCCGTTTATAAAAGCGTTGGTATGACTCCCCACGTCAAGAGGCCCGCACAAAATCCTGCCGGAACCTCGGCCAGAGCCTTTCTTTTTAATTAACATTCTTCCCGTTAGGGAAGCGTCAACGCATCAGATGAAGCAAGTAATTTCGACGGTGATCATGCTGGTATTCGTGGGTTGCTAACGCGACGCGTTAACCTATCCAACCTTACTTATTACGTCGTGGTGCCTGTCTTCAGTCTATGCTCGTGGATCAATGTACTGCTAGCTCATTGCCAACCTAACGCCTTCGGTGATTGCACCACAGCCGCTGCTTGATCTTTTGCATTGACGCTAAACTTATTCATGTATTATTCCTTATCTACTTAAGCGGGTACGCGTGAGATTCGTGTTTTTGGATCTATTCTGGGTAAGGTGACTTCCTTCGAGATTGACCAGATATAAGCTATCAGTTCTCGTGCGATCGCCGTTACCACGACACTTCGATGTTTACCTTTGTGTATTAGTCGTTGATATCGTCTACATAATCTCTGTTGTGCTTGCCAAGCTTGATCAATTACCTCTTTCGGCAATCCTTCCTGCCTGAGCTGTAATTCCTTCGATATCTTTGCGGGATAGCGATAGCTATGTGCAGCCTCAACTAACAATCTCCTCGCTCGCCCATTTCCACACTTGGTGATCGCGCCTAAGTGTCGTTTTCCTCCACTTGAATGTTCGGAGGGCGTCGTTCCGATATAACTCATCAGTTTTCTAGGGCTATCAAATCGTGTTAAGTCTCCTAGCTCTACAATGACACCAGTGGCGGTGAGCAGTCGAACGCCTCTCAAGGCTTGTATCGCTTTCACAACCGGATAATATCGCCATTGCTTCACGTGATGGGCGAGTTCATTGTCCAGACGCTCTAGTCGAGCATTGCGTTCTGAAATGGTTTGAATCATCTCTTGCAAGACAAATTGCTGACTAGGATGAGGTAAGATGATCTCTGTTAACCAACGAAGGTGTTTTAAGCTCCAATTTGATTTGCCTGAATAGTTAATATGATTTCTGAGCAGCAAGGCTTTTAGCTGGAAACGTGCATTATTCAAATCATGCATTGCACGCTCACGTGCTCGAGATAGATCTCGTATTGCTTCATCTGCGGGTTCAGGAACGTAAATCGGATCAAGGTCGCCATTACGAACCAAACGAGCTAAATCTTGTGCATCGCGTTTATCTGTTTTCACGCGTTGTCCGGGTTTCTTTGGAATCAGTGATGGCGCAACAACATAGCAACAATGGCCTAAGCTTGTCAGCAATCGATAAATCCAGTAGCCACAGGGGCCTGCTTCATAAACAAAATGCAGGGTAGCCTGCGGGTATTTGCTTTCAAACTGTCTCGCCATCTTGGTAAGTGATACTTTGGCTGAAGAAACTCTTCCAAGGTGTTTTACTTCTGAGCCTCGTTGATCTTCGCAATATGCGACTTCGGTGAACTCCTTATGGGTGTCCAATCCGACAAAAATTATGGTATTGTTTTTCA
The DNA here is from genome assembly GCF_001635845.1 of Oleiphilus sp. HI0132. Taxonomy (NCBI): domain Bacteria; kingdom Pseudomonadati; phylum Pseudomonadota; class Gammaproteobacteria; order Oceanospirillales; family Oleiphilaceae; genus Oleiphilus; species Oleiphilus sp. HI0132. Next base: position 1,826 of record NZ_LWGJ01000711.1, read on the forward strand.
TGGTGCTGGCCTCCGCTTATATGGTATGACACATATATTATGGCTCTGGCTTTGCTAACCCACGATAGGAGGTCAGCACTCTTTTGGGACGTGGGGAGTCATTATGTCTATGTGTTCTAAGTAAAAATGGATATTCTAGTTTTAGATGTACTAATAATTCTCTACTTGGTTGTAGGCACTGTAATAATCAAAAAGCTTCAAAAGCTCGTGTCTTCAAATAAACTAAGTAAGAATAAATATTTAATCATTACCTTGTTTCCGGGTGTAGTTCCATTGGTGGTACTACAAACTGAAACTTGGAATTATTCTGCAATGGCAGTAATCGCGGCAGGTGTTTGCTTTTTCTGGTTTCCAATTCTGGCTAGTAGGTCAACTGCAAATGCCACATAACCAGTTGCGCAATGTTCGCCCCGGATAAACACCCGGGGCTGGACTCGCTTTGCTGCGCGTCGCTCGCCCATTCGCAAGGCGTTATATGCAAAAAGGATTAGCGTGAATTTAAAGTCAGTCTTAATAGCTACCTTCGTTTCATTGGGTATTTATTTCATATTTAAAACTATCTCATTGTCGTTTATGCCGGCCTATGAGTTGTTTTCTACTGATCTAGATGCAGCATCTACGGCGCTTTCGTTGGTCAAACTAT
>NZ_LWGJ01000712.1:0-1174 GCF_001635845.1 Oleiphilus sp. HI0132
TGAACTTCTTACACAGCATGGCCGAAAAGCCAGGGCTCCAGGCTGATGATACCCTGATGGCAGTAACAACTTTGTCTTTTGATATTGCCGTACTTGAACTCTACTTGCCACTCTGGGTCGGCGCCAAAATCATTATTGCCAAGAAACAGGATAGTAGTGATGGTCGACGTTTATTAAGCTTGCTGATAAAGCATCAGGCAAACTTCATGCAAGCAACACCCGCCACCTGGCGATTGCTGATCAGTAGTGGCTGGCAGGGTGAGCCTAGATTAAAAGCACTGTGCGGTGGCGAAGCATTGCCATTGGATTTAGCTGAAGAGCTACTTCAACGCTGTAGTGAGCTTTGGAACATGTATGGCCCAACTGAAACCACCGTTTGGTCTAGCTGTGCCCAGATTACACAAACCCAAACACCGCCTGGATTGGGCTTACCTATCGCCAACACTCAGTTATATGTGCTGGATGAGCAGCTGCGCCCTGTCCCTAACGGCATCGCTGGCGAACTATACATCGGTGGTGACGGTTTGACCTTAGGCTATAACAATCGTGACGAATTAACCCGGAAGGTCTTTATTCCAAACCCCTTTGGAGACGGCCAACTCTATCGCACCGGTGATAAAGTACGCTACACCCACGACGGCACCCTTACGTATATGGGACGACTGGATCAGCAAGTCAAAGTACGCGGCTACCGAATAGAACTGGGTGAAATTGAGACGCTTATGCGCCAACACGACGCCATTGACGACTGCGCCTTAAGCGTACGAGAAGTCCGTGCCGGCGATACGCGGCTCATCGCTTATGTTGTATGGAAGAATAGCCCGATTAGTCTCAGTGAACTTCGTGAGCACCTGCGACAGCAATTGCCCCCTTACATGGTGCCGCAGCACCTTGAAGCACTCGGGGAGTTACCACGCACCCTTAACAACAAGCTTGATCGAAAAGTCCTGCAAAGCTGGAACCTAACTCAAATGTCTGCCGGTGAATCGCGTCAAGGCCCCGAGACAAGCACAGAAAAGTGGTTAGCTCTCTGCTGGGGAGAAGTATGCGGGAACCATGATATTAACAAATACGATAATTTCTTTGATATCGGCGGCCATTCATTACTTTCCATTCAAGTTATTCATAAAGTGCAAGCGCATTTTAACGTTGAACTGAAGCCTCGAGACTTACT
>NZ_LWGJ01000713.1:0-470 GCF_001635845.1 Oleiphilus sp. HI0132
GTCGTTCACATTTACTGTACGTGTTTGCTGTACGGCAGGGTTGCCGTTGGAGTCACTGACATCGTAGGTGATCACGTAGGTACCAGTAACACTGGAATCTACGGTAGCACCACCGACGATGATGTTAGTTGAGATATCACCATCCAGCGCATCGCTTGCAGTCGCGCCAGCATCGGTATAGGGGGTATTTAGTTCATGGTTAAGTGGGCTGCTACCTAGGAGAGTGATGCTAGGTGCGCCAGTATCTTGAACGTTAATTGTTCGGGTAACGGTAGTAGCAGAGTTGCCTGAGGAATCGTTCACGTTGTAGCTCAGTACATAACTGCCGATTACGGTTGCATTGACTGTACCGCTGACACCGATGTTTGCAGAAATATCGCCGTCAGTATTATCTGTGGCTGTGGCACCAGGGTCAGTGTAAATTGTATTCACTTCATGATTAATTGGGTTATTGCCAACTAAGGTGATTA
>NZ_LWGJ01000714.1:0-591 GCF_001635845.1 Oleiphilus sp. HI0132
GTGGGCGAACGAACGCGTTGGTACATTTCCGATATGATAGCCGACCAGGATGTCGCAGTAGAATGGTATAAGTCATCGGCGATATATGACTTATGGATTGGCGACCAAAACACGCCGTTGGAGAGTATTGTTAACCTCAACCACTTGCGTTTTTGGTATCTGAATTCATGGGATATTGCCGGTAAACATGTTGAAGCACGTCACTGGTACTTCCAGTCAATGAATAATGCTGAGCCTGAAGAAGTAACGATTAACTGGTGGGGAAGACGCAAAGACACAGGGTACGATGCCGCCAGTGCCAGAACTTCAGATAACCGCATTAAGGTTATGATGGGGAATGATTATGAGTGGGATCAGGTAGAAGGTCGCTATACCGCAAAGCCTTCGGATGACCAGTTTGAAGTGAAGAACTACTAAAATAAGCTAAGACGTTAAAAGGCTGAATGAGGAGGCGTGCTTTCCTTATTCAGCTTTTAAAATTGCCCATGCTTGCCCTGACCTTTGGTAAACCCCTGTGCGCCGTCTAAGGCTCCTGATGCGGCAGCGACTTCCATGCCTCGGTAGAATTCATTCTTCATGGCTTCATCAAAT
>NZ_LWGJ01000715.1:0-5954 GCF_001635845.1 Oleiphilus sp. HI0132
AGTTTTTGAGTGATTCAAAGCCCAAAATCGATCAAGCGATCAACGAGCTAGTAAAAGAAGAAAAACTGGATTTGTTGATTCCTCGTGAAGCGGCTTTATATGCCAATCAAGAAATGGATTATACAAATAAAATTATCGAGAAGCTTAACAAGCTAAACTGATCTTTCTATATTTCGTGAGTTTAATCAGATGAAGCAAAATGCCTTTACCTTAAAATATTTGGCGGACTATGTGGAAGGAGAGGTTCGAGGTGATGCGTCGATAAGCATCTCGGGCCTTTCGACTCTGCAGTCGGCTAAGTCAGGTGATTTAAGCTTTTTAGCGAATCCTGCCTATGAGAAATATTTAGCGGATAGCCAGGCCGGTGCCGTGATTGTTACCCCTCAGGTAGCCGAAGCATACGATGCAGATTTGATTATTCATGATAACCCTTACCTGGCGTATGCGCGTTTAACTCACTTGTGGGACAGTACCCAGCTTGACCTTAGTGCGGGTTCAGATATCCACCCTTCGGCTGTTGTGCATGACACTGCTGAGGTCGCTGAAGGCGTTTTTGTGGGAGCTGGCGCAGTAATTGGTAAAGGTGTTTTCTTAGGGGCTGGTTGTGTAATTGGTGAAAATACGACAGTTTCTGATGACTCGCGGATAGGTGAATGCACTCGACTTTATCCAGGCGTCAATATCTATCACGGCGTGACGATTGGTGCGCGCTGCATTATTCATAGTGGTGTCGTGATAGGCTCAGATGGATTCGGCTTTGCTCCTAATAAGGGAGGCTGGGAAAAAATAGTTCAGCTAGGTGGTGTTGTAATTGAGGACGATGTCGAAATCGGGGCTAATTCGGCCATTGATCGTGGAGCTTTGGACAATACAGTAATCGAGAAGGGCGTTAAGCTCGATAATCAGATTCAAATTGCTCACAATGTCCGTGTTGGCGAAAATACTGCCATGGCAGCATGTTGTGCTGTTGCGGGGAGTACGACGATCGGAAAGAACTGTGTTATCGGCGGCGCAAGTGGTATAGCGGGTCATTTAACGATAACTGACGATGTGCATATCACTGCAATGACGATGGTGATAAAAAGCTTGAGTGAGCCTGGCGTGTATTCGTCTGGAACGGGCGTTCAGCCTAATGCTCAATGGCGGAAAAGTATTGCAAGACTTCGGCAGCTCGATAAAATGGCTGGTCGTTTAAAAGCATTAGAGAAGATTGTTGCCGACAAGTAAATAGTTTTGATCTGCTGGCGATACTGCCTGAACTTGCTTTAAAAGAGTCGAATCTCATGATTATGGATATCAATGACGTTAAAGAATATCTTCCTCACCGCTACCCTTTTTTATTAGTGGATCGAGTTACAGAGGTTAAAGCCGGAGAATGGATCAAGGGCTTTAAAAATGTGACGGTAAACGAAAACTACTTTCAAGGACATTTCCCTGATCAACCAATCATGCCTGGTGTGCTTGTGCTGGAGGCACTAGCGCAGGTTTCAGGCATACTCGGCTTTATTACGACTAACAAAAAGCCAAGTGAAAACTTAATACACTATTTTGCCGGAACAAATAAAGCGCGCTTTAAAAGGCCAATTGTTCCGGGCGATCAACTGGTACTAGAATCTCATTTGATTGCAGCAAAGCATAACATCTGGAAGTTTGACTGTACTGCATATGTAGATGGTGAGGTTGCTTGTATTGCAGAAATTATGACAGCGGAGCGAGAACGTTAATGACAATCCACCCTGATGCCAAAATCCATTCAGACACTAAAGTTCACCCTCAAGCAATAGTAGAAAAGGGGGCAATAATTGGTGCTGGTGTGGAAGTTGGTCCTTGGTCGTATATTGGTGAAGGTGTCGAGATAGGGGAAGGTTCACAGATACTTTCTCATGTGGTTGTTAAAGGGCCGACAACGATTGGTCGGAATAACAAGATCTTTCAGTTCGCCAGTGTTGGAGAAGAGTGCCAGGATAAAAAATATGCTGGAGAGCCTACCCGATTAATTATTGGCGATAATAATATTATTCGTGAAAACTGTACTATTCATCGCGGTACTACTCAGGACCAGTCGGAAACGATCATTGGTAGTGATAACCTCTTCATGGCTTATGTACATGTAGCGCATGACTGTGTTATCGGTGATAACTGTATTTTTGCTAATAGCACAACCCTGGCGGGCCATGTTCATGTTGCAAGCAATGTGATTTTGGGTGGCGGAACGATGGTTCATCAGTTCTGTAAGATCGGGGCGCATAGTATGAGTGCTGGCGGGAGTATTGTTCTACGTGATATTCCTGCTTTTGTCATGGCTAGTGGTCAATCTGCCTCGGCTCATGGTCTGAATACCGAAGGTTTGAAGCGAAGAGGGTTTACCGCTGATGATATTCGGGAGCTAAAGCGTGCCTATAAAGTTATCTATCGTCAAGGCTTGAACTTGAAGGATGCGCTTATTGAGCTAGAAGAGGCAGCGGCTTCGTCTGCACATGTTGCTCACTTCGTTGAAAGTATCAAGAACTCATCTCGGGGCATTATTCGTTAGGCTGATATGAAGGGTAGCGCTGAAGAACACCAATCGGTTCAAGAACAACTTTCAGATAACGTTGTATCTGAACGTCCAGTGACTATCGCAATGGTAGCCGGTGAAGCCTCCGGAGATATTTTAGGTGCGGGTTTGATCAAGTCCCTGCTTAAGCGTTATCCCAATGCTCGGTTCGAAGGTATTGGTGGCCCTTTAATGCTAGCTGAGGGTTTTAACTCTCATGTACCAATGGAACGGCTTTCTGTTATGGGGCTTGTTGAGGTGCTTGGGCGTATTTTTGAGCTGATTGGTATTCGGCGTCGCCTAAAACAACATTTTCTAAAATCACGCCCGGATGCTTTTATTGGCATTGATGCCCCTGACTTCAATATAGGCTTGGAATTGGCCTTGCGCAAAAAGGGCTTGAAAACCGGTCATTATGTTAGCCCCTCTGTTTGGGCATGGCGTCAGAAGCGTATTTTTAAAATAGCGCGTGCAGTCGATCTGATGTTGACTCTCTTTCCGTTTGAGGCAAAATTTTATAAAGCGCATGACGTTGCAGTACGATTTGTTGGTCACCCTCTGGCTGACAGCATTCCAGAACATTCAGATAAAAGCTCGGCTCGTGAGGCTTTGGGCTTGGATCAAAATGCGAAACTGGTAGCACTGCTTCCCGGAAGTCGAGCAGGTGAGATTTCTTATATAGGTAAGAGCTTTCTTGATACTGCGTGTTGGTTGTATGAGCGCGACCCCAATATCAAATTTGTTTTACCTTATGTTAATGAGGCGCGCAAAGAGCAAATTTTATCCTTGTTAGACGATTGCGAGGTAAACCTGCCGCTAACCTTGATTTCAGGTCGCTCGCGTGAGGTGATGGCTGCAAGTGATGTGATTGTATTGGCGTCGGGCACTGCAACGCTCGAAGCGATGCTGGTAAATCGTCCAATGGTTGTATCCTATCGAGTCTCCAAGATTACGCACTATATTATGAAGCGCTTACTGAAGGCTCCTTTCATATCATTGCCTAATTTGCTGGCTGGTCGAGAGCTTGTTCCCGAGCTAGTTCAGGATGATGCTCAGCCAGAATTAATTGGAAAGCAGGTAATGGAGCGCTTTTTACCTTCTAAGGCAACTGAAACTCAAGAGTCGTTTAGTGAACTGCATAAAAGCTTGAGGTTAAATGCAAGTGAACAAGCCGCTGACGCGGTAGTTAAGCTGATAGAAAGTGGCAAATAAGGAAGTATTGTGACTAAGGAATATGAAGCTTTTGTTTGTCAGTATAATGGTGAGCTGCTTGCTGGTGTAGATGAGGTGGGTCGTGGGCCTTTAGTTGGGCCAGTCGTAGCTGCCGCAGTTATTCTCGATCCAGCAAACCCTATTGAAGGTTTGGCTGACTCAAAGAAACTTTCTGAAAAAAAACGCGAGATGTTGTTTGATGAGATTCATGAAAAAGCATTAGCGTGTAGCATTACTCGGGCCAGTGTCGAAGAAATTGATGAAATCAATATTTTGCATGCATCGATGTTGGCAATGAAAAGAGCGGTCGAATCGCTTTCAATAAAACCGGAATATGTTTTGATTGACGGCAATCGCTGCCCTCAACTAAATATTCCTAGTGAAGCAGTGGTAAAGGGTGACTCACGAGTTGCTTGTATTGCGGCTGCTTCAATTATCGCAAAAGTTTCAAGGGATAGAGAAATGAAAGAGTTGGATAAGGAATATCCAGGTTATGGCCTTGCACAGCATAAAGGCTACCCCACTAAAGCGCACCTAGAAGCGCTTCGTCAATTAGGCGTCAATAATCTGTATCGGCGTTCATTCAAACCTGTAAAGCAGCTTCTCGAGCACAAATAAATAAAAACTCCTAGTGCTTGTTTCTTAGACTCTGGCGGATTTTTTGTGAACTTTGTGCTGTATCACCTGTCATCGATTTCACATTTTTTATCATTTGTCGAAAAGTTGACGCTTTTTGTTGCTAAATAATGATGTTTATCCGTCAATTTAAGTGTTCTGGCGCTAAGATTTCCTTACTCAAGATCGAAATTTAATAGTGGAATCTTCTCATGCATACATTTTTCCTCAACACTGGTGAAAAGCGAATTGCCGCTCTTACAAAGAACCTATTAGCTTCAAGTGTGGCCATTCTTTTAACGGCTTGTGGTTCTGGTGGCGGCAGTGAAGAGTCAAATTCCACTCCGGATGATGGTAATACCAATACCGTGACTACAACGATTAGCGGTACCGCTATAAAAGGGGTCGTTTCAGAAGGCTTGGTAAACTTATACTCAGTAGAAGAGCAGGGTGGCAAGACTATTCGTTCTGTTAATCCAATGGTGAGTCCAGTCAGAACAGACTCTAATGGTCGCTACACCTTTAATCTTGAGCAGGAAATTTCACAAGGCTCAGTTGTTGTCGAAGTGACAGCTGATAGTCGAACCAGAATGAAGTGCGATACAACGGAAGGTTGTATTGATAATGATGGGCAAGGCGTTTCTTTTGGTGAAAGCTTTAACCCAGGGTCTGGCTTTAGTTTGCGCTCGGTTGCTTCAGGTATTGTGGCAGGGCGGGAGTATAATGTTCATCTTAGCCCATTAACGCATATGGCGGCAGCTCATGCGGAGGCTAAATCTATTGGTTTGACAGCTGATAGTATTCAGGAATCTATCGCTCACATTGAAGACTTGCTAGATCTAGATGCTGGTGCGATGCGTTTGGCGCCAGCAGATTTAACTGCTATTGAGTCGTATAGTTCAATTACAAAAGCAGAACTGGAAATGGGTGTTTTGTCAGCCTCTTTCTTGTCAATGGTTGAGCTGGGTCGTTGGGATACGATTGAAGAAGTAATCGAACATGTAGAGGAAGTGATTGCCAGTGATGGCGTTCTAGGGGCTCAAAGTACTGAGGGCGATGAACAGATTACTCTGGATGAGGTTTTTCTAGAGGCAAGCGAAATTGCATTAGATCTAGAGCAAGCGCTTCCAGATAGTGAACATGCCGAGACATTTGCGGCGGTTAGACAGGAAACGAATGATTCCTATAACGACGTAGCAGAGCTTAACGAGACTCCTGACCTCGAAATTATTAGCCAGCCTCAAGGTGTAATTGTTGATGAGTTGGAAGAGGTCTTATTAAGTGTGGGAGCTACCGGTGGCGAGCTAAGCTATCAGTGGCGTAGAGATGGTGTTGAGCTTCAAGGGGCGGTACTAAGTTCACTATTGATTTCAGCTGCAGATACTTCCGACTCAGGCAGTTATGATGTTCTGGTGAGCGATGAGTCAGGTACCCTGGAGTCTTTGACTGCTTTAGTAGTAGTTAACGAATTGCCACCAGTAGTTGTGATAGACCCTGTTCAAATTTCTACGCAACCTACTTCTGTTAGTGTAGATGAAGGAGAGGGAGCGGTACTATCTGTCGCTGCGAGTGGCGGTGGTGAGTTGGTGTA
>NZ_LWGJ01000716.1:0-709 GCF_001635845.1 Oleiphilus sp. HI0132
TTCTCATGATTCACCACTCGACCTGAACATATGGTTTAAAAAACGCGGCGACTCACTCAGTGGAGCAATCGTCTATAGTACATCTCTCTTTACTGAAAAAACGATCCAAGGCTTTAGGGATCATTTTCTTACGATTCTCGGACAAATTGCACAAAACCCGATAACCAGGCTTTGCGATATAGAACTACTTAATCAAAGCTCAAGCAAGCAAGTGATGAGACAATGTATAGGACCTGCTCATGCTTGGCATGAAGAACAAGCCAACGCCCCTCGCACTGTCGGTCACTACCTTCATCATCAAGCTCAACAATTTGCCGAAAAAGATGCCGTCATATTTGAGCAGGAAGTCTTAAGCTATCGTCAGCTTGATGAACTTAGCTCACAGTGGGCTCAGCTCCTATTAGAGGAGCACGTATCGGTTGGGGACCGCGTTGGCTTGTGCCTGGACCGCTCTCAGCATATGCTCGCGGCCCTAATTGGCATATTGAAAGTCGGCGCCAGCTATGTCCCGCTTGACCCTGACTTCCCCGATGATCGTTTGGCGTACATGATTGAAGACTCGGGCTTACAACACCTAGTCACTCAAGAAACGCATATCAAGCGCCTGCCTTCTGTTGCACACATACTCAATACCGATCTGATTTCTGAACGTCTATCACAGCAGAACACAGCTTGCCCAGATGTAACAATCCCTGAGGATACAGCTGCG
>NZ_LWGJ01000717.1:0-616 GCF_001635845.1 Oleiphilus sp. HI0132
AAAAACCTACATTGCTTGTGCGCTCGGCAATACAGCCTGCCTGAAAGGTTATCGCGTCAAGTACTACCGCATCTCCAGACTTCTGCTGGAGTTGGCTCAGGCAAAAGCTGATGGGAGCTATAACAAAGCACTTCAAGCCCTAGCCAAAATCGATCTGCTGATACTCGATGACTGGGGACTAGAGCCCTTAAAAGCAGCTCAACGGAACGACTTGATGGAGATTATGGATGATCGACATGAAAGCAAATCCACTACGCTTATCAGCCAACTTCCAACAGAAGAGTGGTATCAATCAATCGGCGATAACACGCTGGCTGACGCCATCCTGGATCGACTAATGCACAACTCTCATCGCATTAAGATGAAGGGAGAATCAATGCGTAAAATCCGCTCAAAGTTGACGGATGGTGAACACTTAGGATAAAAAGACCAAGAACCCAATGCGCGAAAGATCAGGTGTTCACGATCGACCAGAATCCATGTTCACGTTCGGCGGAATATGCAACTCACAACCATTAATCTTCGAGTATATCGCTATCTGCTTCCAAATAGACCTTTTTGTAATGAAGATTTGAAACACCTCCATGCCAAGAACAAGTTCCCTTACCGTAAGAGG
>NZ_LWGJ01000718.1:0-512 GCF_001635845.1 Oleiphilus sp. HI0132
ATCTATCTAGGAACTATCCGGCAGAGCGTATCAATAATGCCTGTGCCATCGCCAATCAGCACCACCTCTACAGGTTGAAGCAGGTCAAAAGCATCTTGCAGAGTAATCAAGACAAGTTACGTACGAGCCGTACTGACCAACTACCACTACTACCGCAATCACACGAAAACATACGCGGCCCGCAAAGCTTCCATTAAAGGACATTCACATGACAGAGCAAACTATCACTCAACTTAGACAGCTCAAGCTTAGCGGTATGGCCAATGCGCTCGCTAGCCAGCTTGAACATCCAGGAACCTACGAAGGGCTCTCCTTCGGAGAGCGCCTGCAACTGCTTGCTGATAATGAAAGCCAGGATCGAGAGCAGCGTAAACAGCAACGCTTACTAAAGTCTGCCAAACTGAAGATCGCGGCAAGCGCACAAGACATCGATTACGAGCACCCTCGAGGCTTGAAACAATCCATGATGGCATCGTTACTTCAATGCGACTGGATAAAAAAATATCAAAACC
>NZ_LWGJ01000719.1:0-609 GCF_001635845.1 Oleiphilus sp. HI0132
TAGTCGAGCTTTCTTCCTGCGAGCTTATTACAAACAAACGCACGAGATGCTGTTTGATGCACACAATCATGCATTTCGGGTCTTTGGTGGCGTGCCTGAACGCGGCATCTACGACAACATGAAGACTGCTGTGGATAAGGTACGATCAGGTAAACAGCGCGATGTTAATCGCCGATTCCAAACGCTAGTCAGTCATTATCTGTTTGAAGCTGAGTTCTGTAATCCAGCTGCAGGTTGGGAGAACGGCCAAGTCGAGAAAAAGGTGCGAGATGCTCGGCATCAGTTATGTCATACCGCTCCCAAGTTCAAGACTCTCGAAGAACTTAATGCTTGGCTTGAACGCCAATGTATTGAACTGTGGCACCGCCAAAAACACCCAGAACAATCCAATCTAACGGTTGCTGAATGCTGGCGACAAGAACGGCCATGTTTAATGCCTGTCCCAGCGCCATTCGATGGCTATGTAGAAGAGACTAAGCGAGTCTCTTCTACATGCTTAATTACGTTCGAGCGTAACCGCTATAGTGTCCCGGCAAGCTTTGCTAACCAGCATGTGAGTCTTCATGTTTATGCAGCTGAAATCGTTATCGTTGCCGAAGGCAAGGAGAT
>NZ_LWGJ01000720.1:0-958 GCF_001635845.1 Oleiphilus sp. HI0132
GCTCTAAACAAATCATCACGTTAATCACACAAGCAGGTGAACTGACTTTTCCAGATTCGATATCACCTGACTTTTTAGTCAGAGTGATAAAGGGTTTATCATGAAGATGTTTGTTCAGCCTTCCCGCATTTATCTTCACCGGCAGTTTGTCGATTTCAGAAAATCGATTAATGGTTTATCTGTGATCATTGAGTCGGAGATAAATCTTCCCGTCATGAGCGGTGCCTTGTTCATTTTCTGCAACAAAGCCAAAGATAAATTGAAGATACTTTATTGGGATAAAACCGGCTTTGCCTTGTGGTATAAACGGCTTGAAAAAGATAAATTCAAATGGCCAAGCCGTATTGATGAAGCATGTTTAGAATTGAATGAACAGCAGTTGTCTTGGTTGCTGGAAGGCTATGATGTCATCGGTCATCAAGCTGTCGATTATCAAAATATTATGTAATAAAATCAGGTAAATAGTATAAATAAAAACAGCAAGTTAGCGTGTTTTTTGTTAAAATGCACGCATGAAAACAGACATCGAATCACTCCCTGACGACCCTATTTTACTGAAGAAACTTCTCGCAGAAAGAGATGAGACTATCGCTTATCTTACTGAGCAGTTTCGTTTAGCTCAGCATAAACAATTTGGTAAAAGCACTGAAGGCTACCCGGGTCAGGGCGAGCTATTCAATGAACTTGAGCAATTAGCAGATGAGTCTGAAGCGGAACCGACTGAAGCCGAAAAAGAGTCCATCACCTACGAACGCAAGAAACCTGTTCGTAAACCTTTACCCAAAGACTTACCACGCGACGTCATCATTCACGACCTGGCAGACGAAGACAAAAGCTGTGATGACTGCGGTCATGAATTACATCGCATGGGTGAAGATAAAAGCGAGCAGCTTGAATTCATTCCTGCCCAGATCAAAGTCATCGAACATGTGCGACCTAAATATAGTTGTCGTCATTG
>NZ_LWGJ01000721.1:0-994 GCF_001635845.1 Oleiphilus sp. HI0132
GTCGGAAGGCATGGTATTGGCTGCAGGCCCTGGTGGCAAAGATATCTGGTTGCTTGAGCCTCATTCCGGTGCACAGCCAGGCATGAGAATCATGTAGTTGGGTTTGTGGCACTAAAAAGGATAATAACGGGTCTCAATTTTAGAGAGAAATGAATGACTGAATATTTGCTAATTCTTGTCAGTACGATTCTGGTGAATAACTTTGTACTGGTTCAGTTTCTGGGTGCATGCAAGCCGACACTGATATAACCGTCTGCTTCAGCCAATAACTGGCCTTTTTTTACTTGTTGACCCACTTCAACCAAGACCTTGGAGGCTTGACCAATATGTTGCTGTAAAGGTAAAACAAGTAGTGGCGGAATGCCCGCCTCAGTAATCGCTGTCTCGCTCGATAGCGACTTCATTTCCGCCGGGTGAATACCACCATGAAAGTCTGATAAGGAACGTCCACTCGTGGCAATGATCTGTGTATTGTTCTGTGTCATGGCACTCATACAGACTGCACCTCCACAGGCTGAGACTTATCCGTAGCAATAATATGTACAGGCTTGGGTAAGTCCCAATGCCATGCTGATAGCCCCTTATCTACTGGCACCATATCGATACAATCTACCGGGCAAGGCTCTACACACAAATCACACCCAGTACATTCAGATTCAATAACTGTATGCATGTGCTTAGCCGCCCCTAAAATCGCATCGATAGGACACGCCTGGATACACTTAGTGCAGCCTATGCACTCATCTTCACGAATTACTGCGACCTGCTTGGCTTTTTCTTCACCGTGCTCAGCATCCAAGGCCATCGGTTCAACGTCTAATAAATCGGCCAGGGCCTGAATAGTCGCTTCGCCACCGGGAGGACATTTGTTGATATCTTCGCCCGCAGCAATACCCTCAGCATAAGGTCGGCAACCTGGGTGACCACATTGGCCACATTGAGTCTGAGGTAATAAACCGTCGATCTGATCAACGATTGGGTTGCCATCAACTTT
>NZ_LWGJ01000722.1:0-659 GCF_001635845.1 Oleiphilus sp. HI0132
TCGTTTTACCGTTAGCCGCGTGGCCCCCTTTGTGTGGAAAAATTAGCGAAGCGGTGCACGTTTACTTGCGGTATTGACCTGCTATGCTCAAATAACGGTGGCCGTAATGCGTGTGAGGTGTTGCCATGCACAGCATTAAACAAAAAGTGACAACGCGCTGGCGCGACATGAAGCATGCGCTCCATTGGTGGGGTATTGCGCATTTAGCTAGCCCATTAAAAGGCGAGATCGCGTTGAGCCGATTTTTAGCCTATTACCACCTTGAGCGTGAAGACATCATTGCGCGCGCGCATCAACAGGCCGCGTTATTTGCCAATGATCACGGTAGCGATTGCCGCGATTTGTAATAGTAACCACAGAGTTTGCGTCCCGACTTGAAAACGCGAAATAGTGGTAATCCCCCGGATCACAATAGGGATAACCGCCACAGCGCAAATGAAATACCCGATCGATAGCGGAATACCCAGCAAGGCATGTAAAGCCGATGCGAGAATAGCGGCTTCAATCGCAAAGAAGATAAAAGTAAACGAAGCATAAATAAGTGACGTGACTGTGGAGCCTAAGTAGCCAAACCCGGCACCTCGCGTCAAAAGATCAATGTCTAAACCGTGTTTAGCTGAGTAGTAAGCAATTGGAAAACCGGTAATAAAGAAAACCGC
>NZ_LWGJ01000723.1:0-786 GCF_001635845.1 Oleiphilus sp. HI0132
TTAATGGGCAGTTATCGACTCCGTCAAGCACGCCGTCATCGTCATAATCATCGTCTGAGATAAGCGGAACATCACAAGCATCACCTATACCATTATTGTCACGGTCAGCCTGATCACTATTCGGAATCAAAGGGCAGTTATCGCTTTCATCTGGAATACCATCCCTGTCGTAATCAACTAGGGCCGGTGTATCGCATACATCACCAATGCCATCATTATCACTATCAAGCTGGTTAGTGTTTGGAATTAACGGACAATTATCAACATCATTCAGTATGCCGTCGTTATCATAATCATCGTCAGATACTAAGGGGGCGTCACAAGCATCGCCAATACCGTTATTGTCGCTATCAGCTTGATCAGCATTTGGAACCAAAGGACAGTTATCGTTATCGTCAAGTACGCCATCATTATCGAAGTCATTGTCATTATTATTCGGCGCATCGCAGGCGTCACCCAAACCATCGTTGTCGCTATCAGCTTGATCAGCGTTCGGCGTGGTCGGGCAATTATCAACATCATTCAGTATTCCATCGTTGTCGAAGTCATTGTCGACCAATACAGGCGGGTCACAAGCATCCCCGGCACCGTCATTATCACTGTCGATTTGGTCTGGGTTTGGCGTAAACAGGCAGTTATCCACATCATTACTTACACCGTCATTATCAAAGTCATTATCGAAATGAAGCGTTGTAAAGCTAACAATCTCACTACTAGTTTTCTCACCAAGGATATTAAATGCATCAACCTGCAAGTAATGCATGGTATTAGCTTCGAGATTCAAAA
>NZ_LWGJ01000724.1:0-694 GCF_001635845.1 Oleiphilus sp. HI0132
CTACAACTTCCCTCCTTACTCTGGTGAGTGTGGTCGTATGGGTCCTCCAGGTCGTCGTGAGATCGGTCATGGTAAGTTGGCTAAGCGTGGTCTTCAGGCGCTTATGCCTACCGCTGAGGAATTCCCATACACAATTCGTTGTGTATCTGAAATCACAGAATCTAACGGTTCTAGCTCAATGGCAAGTGTTTGCGGAAGCAGCTTGGCAATGATGGATGCGGGTGTACCTTTAGCTGCGCCAGTTGCGGGTATCGCAATGGGCTTGGTTAAAGAAGGTGATGACTTTGCCGTTCTGACTGATATCTTGGGTGATGAAGATCACTTAGGCGATATGGACTTTAAAGTAGCGGGTACTGACGAAGGTATTACTGCTTTGCAGATGGATATCAAGATCGAAGGTATCAATGAGCAGATCATGGATATCGCACTTAAGCAGGCACACGATGCTCGTATTCATATTCTTGGTGAAATGAACAAGGTAATTGATGCATCTCGCGAGAATTTTTTTTTCTAGGTTTTTTTTTGGTGTACTATGAGGTTTCTTTTTTTTTTGATGTGTGACGTTGTTTTTTTAGGTGTTTTTTTTTTTTTTTTGTTGAGTGAACAGACTGGGTTATCAGGTGAGTGTGTGGATGTGGGTTCGTTTGAGTGATTTGGTGAAGACAATGCGAGTGCTCAAGCAGCTATCGATATG
>NZ_LWGJ01000725.1:0-377 GCF_001635845.1 Oleiphilus sp. HI0132
TAGATCCATTNGCAATGCCAGGTCTGAGTATATATTCGCAAAGGCTTTGGTATAACGGTCACCATAGTTAGGCGGTATCTGCATGCCTAGCAATATTACTTGGGCTCCAGCCTCTTGTGACATCACAGCCATCGCTTCTAGGTTATTACGAATCTGCCTAACCGGGGTTCCTCGTAAACCATCGTTTCCGCCAAGTTCAATAATGACGATAACGGGCTGATGAGTTGATAAGGCCTTACCTAAACGATAACGGCCACCGGTAGTGGTATCACCGCTGATACTTGCATTGATCACGCGATAGTTATCGCCCAGCTCACGCTGCATCAGCGCTACCCAGCCCTTACTCTTATCCAAACCAAAGGCCGCGCTAATACTGT
>NZ_LWGJ01000726.1:0-12554 GCF_001635845.1 Oleiphilus sp. HI0132
TTTGGTTGTTAGGAGTCGCCGGAAAGAGCTCAACTAACTTCAGGTTCAAGGCTTCAATGAGCTCTGGAACAATATCAACAAAGTGAATTGTGGGTGCGGCTTGCCGATCAAGCAGGTTGATTCCCAATAAACCGTGGTCGCAGCAGCAATCCCAGATGTGCTCGTAGTTATTTAGGCACATCTCATTGAGTTTTTTTAGGCGTTTACCGAGCTTCAAAGTTTTGATTCCATTAATAATAAAAAGGGCCGCATATTTGCGACCCTTTTTTAGTACTGCTGTAGCGCTGTTCTTAGTATGAACGCTGAGCTTAGATCAACTCAATCGCCATAGCGGTTGCTTCACCACCACCAATACATAGTGCAGCAACACCTTTAGACTTGTCTTTCACTTTCAATGCGTTGATCAAGGTAACCAACAAACGTGAACCTGTTGAACCAACAGGGTGGCCTTGTGCACATGCACCACCGAAGATGTTCACCGTTTCTGGGTCAAGACCTAGGTCAATGATAGGCATCATTGCAACCATTGCGAAGGCTTCGTTGATTTCATACAAATCAACATCTTCTTTAGTCCAGCCTGTCTTAGCAAACAAGTTTTCAATTGCGCCAACAGGAGCGATTGTAAATTCACTTGGGTGCTGGGATTGCGTAGCATGACCAACGATACGAGCAACAGGCTTAAGGCCACGTGCTTCAGCTTCGCTTTCACGCATTAGAACAAGTGCTGATGCGCCATCTGAGATTGATGAAGCATTCGCTGCAGTGATGGTACCATCTTTAGCAAAAGCTGCGCGAAGACTAGGGATTTTCTCGATGTTAGCGTTGAATGGCTGCTCATCGTGCTCAACCACAGTATCGCCACGGCGAGACTTAACGGTTACTGGAACGATTTCAGCTTTTAGCAAACCTTCTTCCGTTGCAGTTTTTGCACGAGTAAGTGATTGGATCGCATAGTCATCCATCTGCTCACGTGTATAACCTTTCTTGTCTGCAACTTCTTGTGCGAAAGAACCCATTAGACGACCTGTTTCAGCATCTTCCAAACCATCTAGGAACATGTGATCCATTGCTTGGTCACCGTGACCCATGCGGAAGCCCTTACGAGCCGTTGGCAAAATATAAGGAGCGTTAGACATAGACTCCATGCCGCCAGCAATCATTACATCGTTAGTGCCTGCCTTGATCGCATCGTGTGCCATCATCGCCGCTTTCATACCTGAACCACAAAGCTTGTTGATTGTGGTAGCACCCGTTGCATCAGGTAGGCCTGCTTGACGCATTGCCTGGCGAGCTGGGCCTTGCTTAAGACCGGCTGGCAATACGTTACCCATGATCACTTCTTGTACGTCTTCAGGCTTAAGGCCCGCACGCTCGACCGCTTCTTTGATAACGATGCTGCCTAGCTCAGGCGCAGGAACAGTAGACAGGCTACCTTGAAGACCACCCATTGGTGTACGAACACCGCTTACAATTACAACAGAATCTTGCTTAGACATATTAGCCTCTTACGTTTTACTCGTGGCCGAGCCACAAAGAGTGCACCCTCGTGAGGTGCCGGAAATACAAACGAAGCCAAGGATAGTGACCTTAGCCCACCAAATCGGTCGCAGATTGTATCAAGGATCTCGTTTTTGAACCAATTTGTTTGCTGTAAGGAAAGGTAAAGGCTTGCGGTTTACCTGTAGAGGACACCAAGCAATTAGCTTACACAGAGTGCCAAGTGTTTTCGGTTTAGGTCGATAATGTGATAGTTTGAGACAAGGTATCTCCTCAGATTTAGAGTAATTAGAAAAGGTTCATCAATTAATATGGCTAACAAGCAGCTTAATGATATATCTACTCCCATAACGAATCTCGATGAACTGGCTAAATTAGCCGACTATTCACTAATGAATAACCTTCGGTGCGACCCTCAGGCGACGGCCAGTGGGGATGATTACGCGCCTCGACAAGTTTTTTCGGGACATTATGTCCCTGTAAAGCCGACGCCTATTCCTGAGCCTGACTATGTCGCTCACAGCAGGAAGTTTTTCAGCGAACTGGGTTTTGACGACAATTTGGTGGAAACGGAAGGCTTCCGTCGTTTGTTCTCTGGTGATATGTCGCATGTGCCAGAACCTATGAGACAAACAGCTTGGGCAACTGGCTATGCGCTGTCGATTTATGGCACGGAGTACATTCAACAGTGTCCGTTCCGCACAGGCAACGGTTACGGGGATGGCCGTGCAGTATCTGTCCTTGAGGCTGTCATCAATGGTCAGCGTTGGGAGATGCAGCTAAAGGGTGGTGGGCGAACGCCATATTGTCGTGGTGCGGATGGGCGAGCAGTGCTGCGCTCGAGTATTAGAGAATTTCTGGTTCAGGAGCATATGCACCAACTAGGGGTGCCAACATCTAGGTCCTTATGCCTTTATGTATCTGGCTCAGAGACCGTTGATCGCCCATGGTATTCTGAAGGTTCTTACTCCCAAGATCCGGATATTATGGTATCGAACCCGGTTGCAATTTCAACACGTGTCGCACCGTCTTTCTTACGGGTCGGGCAGCTTGAACTGTTTGCTCGTCGAGCGCGTAGCAAGGCTCATCCAAAAGCTCTCGAAGAGTTAAAGATGATCGTTTTGCATTTGATTGATCGTGAATACAAAAGTGAGATCAATGAAGACCTATCGTTCGAAGATAAATTACTGCGGTTGGCTAGCGAGTTTCGTGAGCGTTTAAGCGCGCTTGTCGCAAACTGGCTTCGCGTAGGTTATTGCCAAGGCAACTTCAATAGTGACAACTGCGCAGCGGGGGGGTATACCCTTGACTATGGTCCATTCGGGTTCTGCGAAGTGTTTGAACCGTTTTATCAGCCTTGGAGTGGTGGCGGGCATCACTTTTCGTTTTTCAATCAACATGCTGCTGCCGAGGCAAATTTTGAGAGTTTCTGCTCGGCATTGCGACCCCTCGTTGCATCGAAGCCCGATGTATTAGAAAAGCTTAATGAGATACGCTCAGGCTTCACTGCTGTGATTCAAGAGAAAATGGAATCAATGTGGGCGTCTAAGCTGGGGCTTAATAAGTTTGATGGAACGCTATTCAATCAGCTTTTAAAGCTAATGGTTCAAACCTCTGTTGACTACACCCTCTTCTTCCGCGAGCTGTCAGAGCTTCCTGAAGATGTCTCGACGCTTAAGAAAAGCTTCTATAAAGACCTGAGTGATGAAAAGGAAGAAGCATGGTCGCAGTGGTTACAGACCTGGAGAGGGCTGATAAACATTGAGGAGGGCGCCGAAGCTCTGTCGTTACAGATGAAGCGCGTCAACCCAAAATACACCTGGCGTGAATGGTTGGTCGTGCCAGCGTATCAACAGGCGATGAAAGGTGACTATACGCTCGTAAAGGAATTACAAGACGTGTTGAGCAAACCATACGATGAGCAGACATTAGAGGTGAAAAATAAATTCTACCGTTTGAAGCCCGAGGTCTTTTTCGGGGCTGGCGGTGTCTCGCACTATAGTTGCTCGTCCTAATCGAATAAGCGCAACGCGCTAAGCAATTTCAAGTACTTGTGACAATAGCCAGTGAAGACACACACTACCTGTTGCTTAGAGGTTTGCTTACTTTATTAAGGCGTATTTAGTTCTTTAAATCTGCCTTCATTTGCTTGCGAAGCACTTTGCCGTTGGCCGTTCGGGGGAACAGTTGGGTGAAGTAAATCTTTTTAGGTACTTTATATTGAGCCAAATGTTCGTTTGCAAAGGCTAATAGGCTTGTTTCATCTAGCGTGCTACTTTCATGGCGAATGACGCTCGCCACGACCAAGTTCTTATCTGGCCCGATCTCTTCTTCGAGAGCGACACAATCAGCGACGTCGGGGTGGGTTTTCAATACCCGTTCAATCTCGTGGGGTGAAATACGAAAGCCAAAGCTGTTGATGATGTCGTCACGTCGACCGAGGAACCAAACATAGCCTTCTTCGTCTCGTTTGGCGTAGTCGCCGGTGAGAAAATAGCCGCCTTTGCGTGTGGCTTGTGTGGTGTCCGGCAGTTGCCAGTATTCAATGAACAGTCCTAAGTCTTGCTCGTCGATACAAAGCATGCCTTCTTCACCGTCTTTGACTGGCTCTAAGTTCTCATCGAGTAGATGTATTTTATGCCCGGTCTGAGGGCAACCCGCAGAGCCCGGGCGAATGGGGCGAGCAGGGTGATGCGATAAATAATAAGAACATTCAGACATGCCGATAGCTTCGTAAATATCCTGATTAAAGCGGTCTTGCCATAACCCAAGCATTTCATCTGAAAGATGCTCGCCTGCACACATACAGTGGCGAAGTGTCGGTACATCTTTAGCTGAAAATTCAGTTTTCTGAATGATCTGGCGATAAATGGTTGGTACACCGATAAAGATTGTGCATTGGTGCTTGGCGATCAGCTTCGGCCAGGTTTCTGCCGTGGCATCGCCGTTATAAACAACGACGGTTTTGCCTAGCAGCATCGGGTCCATCATGGCGGTGCCGAGTACGTAGGTCCAGTTGAACTTACCCGAATGCAGAATGCGGTCAGTTTTATCGCTTTGGTAATCAAACCAATGGTAGGCCGCGGGTAAGCGACCCAGCAAAGCCCTGTGAGCATGCAATACGCCTTTTGGATAACCCGTGGTGCCAGAGGTGTAGACTAAGTAGGCCGGGTCGTTATAGCAGGTATTGACTGCGATTTCGTCATCGGATGAACTTGCTAGTAAGTTTGCAAAGCTTTGAAACTTAATCTTGCTACTTGTGCTGGCGGTCTCGGCGAGTTCGTCGATAATCAAAACATGAGCCAACTCTGACTCTTCTAGTGTATCCAGGTGTAGCTTCTCGGCCAGCGCAGCGGTGGTGATCAGCACTTTGGCACCAGAGTCCTTCGCCAGGTAATCAATCTCGTCGCCGCTAAGCAGAATAGAGCTGGGCACCGCAATACCGCCAAGCTTAACTGTGCCATAAAAGGCAATCGGGAACTCGATAACATTCGGTAGCCAAAGCATGACCCGGTCACCCTTTATCAAGCCCAATTCACTTAACAGTGCAGCACATTGGTTGGATGCCTTATCAAGTTGCTGATAAGAATAAGCTTGATGTAATTCGTTACTCTCATCGCCATGGTCAACGATGAGTGCTGTTGAATTCATATCAAAGCCGGGAATCGCCGGGCGCGTGCAGGCAAGGCCTATGTTGAAGTCTTTTGACAGGTCCAAGTCATTTAGTGTCTCAAGCTTAATAGGCTCTTGCATGTTTCGCTGTTCTCTTTGTGGAATGAGTGCTTAGTGGGAAAGGTCTAAAATAATTTTGCCGATATGGGCATTGCTTTCCATTAGGGTATGCGCCTCAACAACATCTTCGAGTGCGAAGGTTTTGGCGATCACAGGCTTAATGGTTTTGTTCTCTAGCAGCGGCCAGACTTTTTCTTTTAGCTGTTGCGCAATTGCGGCCTTAGCGTCCAAAGATTGAGGTCGTAGCGTCGAGCCGGTCAGCGTTAAACGCTTTAGCATCACGGGCAAGAAGTTTACCTTGTTGATCGGGCCTTGAAGATAAGCAATATTGATAATACGGCCTTCAATCGCGGCGAGGAAGAGGTTCTTCTGAATATACTCACCGCCAACCATATCAAGAATTACGTCGATGCCTTTGCCGTCATTGTGGTCTTTGATAGTGGGCAGGTAGTCTTGTTCGTTGTAGTTCACTGCAAGCTCTGCACCCAGCGCTTCACAGGCTTTTGCTTTCTCATCGCTGCCTGCGGTGGCATAGACTTTTGCGCCCATCGCTTTGGCTAGTTGAATCGCCGTGGTACCGATGCCGCTGGTACCGCCATGAATAAGAAAGGTCTCGCCCGCTTTCAGCTGACCGCGATCAAACACGTTTGACCACACTGTAAAGAAGGTTTCTGGCAAGGCTGCTGCTTCCACCATTGAGTAGCCTTCAGGAACGGGTAGACATTGGCTTTCTGGTACATTTACATACTCGGCATAGCCACCACCGTTGGTGAGTGCACAAATCTTATCGCCTTGTTTTAAGGTAGTAACGGCAGAACCGACTTCGACCACTTCACCGGCTACTTCCAAACCCAATATGGGTGACGCATCTTTTGGGGCCGGGTAGTTGCCTTGTCGCTGAATCACGTCAGGGCGATTAACGCCGGCTGCTGCTACCTTCACCAGTACTTCATTTTCTTGAATGCCAGGGCGTTCGCCTTCAGCAACTTGCATGACATCAGGTGCGCCGAAGTTTGGGGTGTCGATATATTTCATTTTGGCTCTCTTGTTCGTGGCGAATTCGTATGAGTAGGCAAGCAATTTAAAGGGCTACCGGGTTAGGGTCAAGTTTATCAACTGTGTTCCGTGGTGATCCCATTGACATCAAACTGACACCAAAGCGTCACATTTGCTTCACACTGAATTACTATCCTGCCTAAAAACACAGGAGTCTAGGTATGGGTTTTCAGAGCTTGTTGGTTAACAAGGCAGTAGATAGTGAGAAAACAAACGGTACACTTCAACCTGCTGTCGAGCGCATGTCTAGCAATGATGGCCTTGCCGATAAAAACGGTGGGATTCCCGAGATATTACGAGCACCGCTTAGCTCACTATCTCGTTCACGAAAAACCTTAGACTCTTTCCTGCGAGATCATCCTCACCTTAAAGGTGTTGAGTTTGTCGAGCAGATTCTTCAGCACTTTGAGTTTTCCTTTCAGACGCCTTGGAATGAGAAAGAACGAATTCCGACTGAAGGCCGCTTGGTGATTATCGCCAATCATCCTTTAGGTACTCTGGATGCAGCGGCGGTATTCAAGTTGGTAAGTGATGTAAGGTCAGACGTGCGTGTTGTGGTCGATGAAGGCGTTCATGAGTTAGATGCGCTTGCGCCGATTACTTTGGCTTGTCAGCCTTACTCCGAGAATACGGCTAAAACACGTAATGTCGCTTTGAAAGAACACCTGGAGCGAGAAGGTGTGCTGATCTTTTTCCCCAGTGAAGAATTATCCCGTATTCGCCCGAGTGGGGTGACGGATACCAAGTGGCGTCGTGACTTTCTTGATATAGCTTTAGAAATGAATGCGCCGGTGTTGCCTTTGTATATTGATGCAGCAAACTCTGCTCTGTTTTACGGTGTGTCTGCGATCTATAAGCCGCTTTCTACCATGATGCTTGTGCCTGAAATGTATAAGCAAACACGCAAGACGGTTGCGATCCGTGTCGGTAAGCTTGTCATTCATGAGACCTATGCCAAGAGTGGTTTGCCAGTTAAGACTCAGGTCAAACTGTTCAAAAAACACCTCTATAAAGTGGGTAAGGGTAAAAAGGGGATATGGCAAACCCAGTCACCGGTTGCTCACCCTGAATCACGTCAAATACTTAAGCAGCTTATTGCTTCTCAAAACCGATTGGGTGAGACCAGTGATAATAAACAGATCTTTCTCTATAAGAACGAAGGAAGCTGCGCGGTATTGAGAGAGATTGGCCGCTTAAGGGAAATTGCCTTTCGCGCAGTGGGCGAGGGAACAGGTGAGCGGCGTGATATTGACCACTATGACTCGTCCTATAGTCAATTGGTCTTATGGGATGAAAATGAGTTGGAGATTGTCGGTGCCTATCGCCTGGGCAATGCCAAAGACATTATCGAACAGCAGGGTATTCAGGGCTTATACAGCGCCAGCCTTTTTGATTATGACGAGTCAATGCTTCCTCTACTAAAGCAAGGGGCGGAACTTGGGCGAAGTTTTGTTCAGCCTAAGTATTGGGGCAAACGAAGTTTGGATTACCTTTGGTATGGCATCGGTTCTTACTTAAGCAAGAACCCTGATGTGAAATACTTATATGGTCCGGTCAGTATCTCGAACGACCTGCCTAAAGCAGCAAAAGATTTATTAGTTTACTTCTTCACTCTTTATTTTGGCAGCTTTGACGAGACGGAATCTCGGCCTAAGGCTGTATCGAAGCACCCCTATTTGCTCTCAAACGATCTGCTTGATGCCTTGAGCCAGAATTTTTCAGGTACGGATTATAAAGAAGACTTTATGATTCTTAAGAACATCTTGTCGAATATGGGCTGTAGCGTGCCGACTTTGTACAAGCAGTATAGCGACCTATGTGAACCGGGTGGCCTAAAGTTCTTGGGCTTTGGTGTTGACCCTGACTTTGGTGATTGTATCGACGGTTTAGTGATGGTCGATGTCAGTAAGATCAAGGAAAAGAAGCGTAAGCGCTATATCCCTGAAGTTATTGAACAACAGGAAGATAAATAATGCGTGCGGCCTGGCAAGCATTGAATGTGATGTGGACATTGCATGGTGAGCAGGCGTCGGGCGAGAAGTCTGCCCGTAGCGAACTGCTTTATCTTGAGGGGAGTGATATTGATAGCAGCTGCGTCAGTGTTGATGTCTATGAACCGCATATAAAACCGAAGGGATGCATTGCGTTCTTTCACGGCATGTCTCCTTTTGGAAAAGACGATTCTCGTATCGTTACACTTTGTCAGTCGCTATGTCATGTCGGCTTTAGAGTGGTTTCTCCTGATGTTCAGTCAATCAAAACTTTGAAGATTGATCCTCGGCAGATCGACTTGGTTGCAGATATATTAAGTGCGTTGGTGGATCAGTCGCACTTATGTTCTTCGGGTAGGCTGAGTGTTCTTGCGCCGTCTTTTTCCGGTGCCATATGTTTGGCTGCTGCAGCGGATGAACGTGTTAAAGACCGAATCATCTCGGTGTGTGCCATTGGTGCATTTACGGAAGTTGATTCGGTGATGAACTACTTGCTGACCGATACCGATGCAGACCCCTATGGGCGTTATATTGTACTGAAGAAAATTATCCCAATGGTGATGGAGGCGAAGGTCAATGAGAATTGCCTGGCTTTACAACAAGCCTTGGATGCAGCGATTCAGGACAATATTAATGAAACGACCCTGCTTGATATAGAAAACAAGCCGGAGCCGGGTAGTAATATTACTTTAGGGCAATGCATCGACCAATTAAGCCAGAGTGAAGCGAGTCTGGTGCATCGTGTTTTGAGCGACTCACAGTACCGGGAACTACTTTTTTCGAAAGCGAAAACGCCTCTATCAGAAGAATTAGAGGCTCTGGATATTGTCTCTCGCTTAGATGATTTGAGTGCCAAGGTTTTTCTGCTGCATGGCGCGGCAGACAATGTCATTCCCTGCGGGCAGTCAGAGCTCTTATACCGCAAACTACGCGAGATGAAAAAAGACGTTGATTTAGTGGTCACTCCTTTTATTAGCCATGGTGATACATGCTTTAGCTTAAGGCAGGTATTTGATGTCTGGCGTATCGTCAAAGGCTTTTCATTCTTTTTTGAAGACCACCATGCTTACACGAGATAGACAATCTTGAGAGAGTACGGCTTATACGGATATATTGATGAATAAAAATAAAATAAAAAAACGGCTGCCTGAGCTTTGGCAGTTAGAGCAGATTATTTCCCACACTAAGCACCCTCTGGTTGTTAATACCGAAGCGAATATTGATTTAGCCGGTCATCAGCTGCCACTGTATAGCATTGAAATGACACCTTATCGCCCGGGGCTGCCGACCGTTATTATTTCGGCGGGTGTTCATGGGATCGAGCGTATCGGTACACAAGTTTTGCTGTCGTACCTAGAGATGCTGCTGTCGCGAATGTCTTGGGATGTGGTGGTCGCCAAACAATTAGAAGCAATGAACTTAGTGTTTTTGCCGATAGTTAATCCTGGCGGGATGTATCTCAATACACGTGCTAATCCCAATGGTGTGGATTTAATGCGTAACTCTCCGATGGAAGCAGAGAGCGAGGCCCTGTTATTTGGTGGCGGACAAAGAATATCGCCACACCTGCCTTGGTATTGTGGCAAGGTCGAGGAGCAAATGGAGCTTGAGAACCAGAAGCTGGTAGAGGTGGTCGAGCGTTATTCTGATCAATCGCCCTTTACCTTAACGCTAGACTGTCATTCGGGCTTTGGCTTCCACGATTACTTGTGGTTTCCCTATGCTTATCGCAAACGGCCTATTGCGGTACTCGACAAGATTTATGCGCTGAAATTATTGCTAGATCGAACTTACTCTCACCATCATTATATCTTTGAGCCTCAGTCATTGAGTTATATCACGCATGGAGATCTGTGGGATTACATCTACAAGCGACATAAGAATTCACATGAGAGTATGATGATTCCTTTGACGCTTGAGATGGGCTCATGGAATTGGATTAAGAAGCGTCCGACTCAACTATTCTCTAGGTCTGGTTTATTCAACCCGATGGTGCCGCATCGCCTGCAACGCGTTTTACGGCGGCATATTATGCTATTCGATTTTCTTTGCTCGGCAGCCATTGGCTATAAGAGCTGGATGCCCAAGAAAAAGCAGCAGGTACAGACCTTTCAAGCAGCTAAGCAGTTTTGGTATCGCTAATGGAAAAGTGGATGCTAATAAGGGGTTTGTCTCGCCAGAAATTGCATTGGGGTGAGTTTCCTGAGCACTTAAAAACACTGTCAGGCGCAGAGGTATTGTTTGAGGACTTGCCAGGTTTTGGTGAGCGACATCATGAATCTAGCCCGGGGACGATAGAAGAAATTGCTGAGAGTCTTGCGCCGAGGATTTTTGACTCAGCCAAGCTTGTTGACGGTAAGATCAATCTTGTAGGTATTTCCATGGGCGGAATGGTGGCGCTTGCCTTGGCTCAAATGCACCCTGAAAAAGTCGCTAGCCTGATACTGATAAATTCAAGCTTTAGACCCTATGCTCGCTTTTATCAGAGACTTCAACCTAAGGCCTATGCAGGCTTCCTAAAGGCCTGGTTTAACCCCGTTATGCGCTACAGTGAGCGTGAAATTTTGCGATTGTCGAGTAACATGAGAGATAGTGATGAGTGTTTGCTAGATGAGTGGTTAGACTTCAGACGTAAGCAGCCACCTAGCCGGAGAGCGGCAATCAAGCAAATTCTGGCGGCCAGTCGCTTTCAATGCGAATCACAAAAGCCCGTCGAACATATGCTGTTTATTGCGGCTAAACAAGACAGGATTGTTAGCTACCACTGCTCTGAAAATGCCGCCCAAGCATGGGGGGCAGATTATCGTTGTCATCACTATGCCGGGCATGACTTGGCTTTGGATGCACCACAGTGGTTAGCCGAGCAGATCGTTGAGTGGCGACAGAGTCTATAAAGAGCGGGGTGAGAAGTAAGCAAACCTGAATGATCAGGCTTGCTTACTTGAATCTAGGCACAGGTTCTATTTTATGAAGAGGACGTTGGAGTCCATATAAGGTGCCTCATCAGCATAATCGTTTAAACTAATGAAGCTAATTTTTTCGCTATCCTGTTCAGTAAAGAAGAACTTGTTACTGCCCAAAGCACGGTCGTAGACAATGGATATTGTGCCGTCACCTTGAAAACTCCAGGAAAATGAAAAAGACGAGCCATCATTTTCATCTCCGTTGGTAGCGCCCGTATTGTTAGCAAAGAACTCAATAGAGCAGAAAGGGCAGTCTTCATAGTAGAATTCTTTAGTGAGATCACTTAACGAAGGTTGAATTGCTTCTACTGCACAATGCCTGATATGACTGACATCGTCTTCAGGAAGTTGGAAGCAGTATTGGCCCTGTTCGATCGCAGACTCTCTAAAGGTAAGTGTTTCATCGGCAAGGTAAACAATTACCTCGTTATTTACCACTGCCCATGTACCGCTCGTTACGCTCGCTAAACGTGAATCGTTATCATCGTTTCCGGTGAATTCAAAGGTCATGTCAGAGAAAAAACTGAAGATAACATAGGTATCATCGCCAAGGTCGTCGATAAAAGCCTTGCCACAGAGGTCTGACTCGGAAATTGTGTCGGAGCTATTATCTGGCTCGGGGCAATCAGGCAGTGTTATATTTTTACTGTCAGAGCCACAAGCAGACAAAAATAAAATTAAAGTGATTAGTGCGAATAGTTTAGACGCAGTCATAGTGTCGTTTCTCAAAATTTGATTATAAAGAGGATTTATTTATAGCTTTCGCATAAGCACGAAAGCGTGAAGAGTTTTATCGACAGAACTAAATAGCTTTCTGTTGATCAGAAAGTTCAGTTGTCAGTATTGATTTTTGGGTAATTAAAATAGAATGTTCGTCATATTCAAAATCCTTTTAAATATTTGAAGTTTAAGGGCCGCATTTTTGCGTAGTAAGAACGCGAACTATACTGTGGAAATCGTGTTCTTAGCAATGACTTTTTGGAGAACTATCGGTGTACTTATCAAGCCCAGAAGACAATGAAGTTTTGTTTGAGTCAATCGCGCAAGATTTGATTCAAACCGGCTGCTCTATCAATGAAGGGGCGATCCCTCAGGCTTTGGCTGATGCTTTGGCGCAGGAAGTAAAAGGCTTAGCTTCAGAGAAATTCAAGAAAGCCGGAATAGGGCGTGAGCAAGACTTTGTGAGGAACGAGACGGTTCGCTCTGATGAAATCGCTTGGATCTCAGAAGAGACGGAGGCGGGTAAGGCTTGGCTTGAATGGGCGTCTCAATTGCAGTCTTATATGAACAGGCGCTTATACTTAGGCTTGTTTTC
>NZ_LWGJ01000727.1:0-350 GCF_001635845.1 Oleiphilus sp. HI0132
CCACGATAAACCCTAAATTCTTACCTGAACTGTCAACGAAACCACCCATCAAAGTGACCCGATTACGCTGAGCAAAAAACTAATTTTTAGAACACTGAACCTTGATGATAACCTGACTTTATAAGAAGGCCATCTTTGCACAAAACTAAGAAAACCGCGTACAAGTGTTTGGTACTTTTGCGCATATAACGCCTGCCACAACGGCTTGGGTGAAGTGGCGGCGTTTTTGCGTCTTTTTGCAAAAACGGTGACAGTTTACCCAAGTCCGATTGATGGCACTTGTTATGTGTTTTCATTGAATTTAGGTCATCTATTGTAACCAATATCTGGGTTATTAGATTGATACTTGC
>NZ_LWGJ01000728.1:0-886 GCF_001635845.1 Oleiphilus sp. HI0132
GCCAGTCTTAGTGCTGCCAGAGTATCGGCTGTTTCACCTGACTGCGAGATTGTAACCAATAGTGCATTAGCCGGAACAACCGACTTTCTATATCTAAATTCAGATGCAATTTCGATATTACATGACACACCAGCAATTTCTTCAAACCAATAACGTGCGACCATGCCGGCGTGGTAGCTCGTACCACAGGCAATAATTTGAACGTGATCAATGCCTTTTAGAATCTCTGCTGTATTTTCACCAAAGGCCGTGTCAAGAACCTGGCCGTTTGCAATTCTACCCTCTAAGGTGTTCTTAATAGCAATCGGCTGTTCATAGATTTCTTTTAGCATGTAGTGCTTATATGGCCCTTTGTCGCCAGCATCATGCGAGACATCAGACTCATTGATATCTCTTGATACTTCACTACCTACAGCATCATAGATGGTCACGTCTTGGCGTGTCAGTACGGCGATATCGCCTTCTTCTAGGAAGGAGAAACGGTTCGTTACTGGTAATAATGCTAATTGATCTGATGCCAGGAAGTTTTCTCCTATGCCATATCCTATCACTAATGGGCTACCAGAACGCGCTGCAATTAGCTGGTCTGGATCACTGGTATCCATAACAACCGTTCCGTAAGCACCTTCTAATTGCTTCACAGTTGATCTGAATGCTGATAATAGTGAGTCATGTGTTTTTAGTTCATGATGAACTAGATGAGCAATCACCTCGGTATCTGTATCCGAAGCAAATTCATAACCCACGGCACTTAGCTTCTCACGCAGAGTATGATGGTTTTCAATGATCCCGTTGTGAACAACTACAATTTCGGAACCTGATACATGAGGGTGGGCATTACGTTCGCTAGGTTCACCATGAGTTGCCCAACGTGTGTGTGCAATAC
>NZ_LWGJ01000729.1:0-790 GCF_001635845.1 Oleiphilus sp. HI0132
TATGCCTATTCACCGTAAAGCACCTACTTACGCAGAGCAAGCAGCATCGGCTGAATTGCTAGAAACCGGTATCAAAGTAATCGACTTGGTTTGTCCATTCGCTAAGGGTGGTAAAGTTGGTCTATTCGGTGGTGCGGGCGTTGGTAAAACTGTAAACATGATGGAATTGATCAACAACATCGCACTGAAGCACTCTGGTCTTTCAGTATTCGCAGGTGTTGGTGAGCGTACTCGTGAGGGTAACGATTTCTATCACGAAATGCAGGAAGCTGGCGTTGTAAACCTAGAGACTCCAACAGACTCTAAGGTAGCGATGGTATACGGTCAGATGAACGAGCCACCAGGAAACAGGCTACGTGTTGCCTTGACTGGTTTGACAATGGCTGAGAAGTTCCGTGACGAGGGTAAAGACGTACTATTGTTCGTTGATAATATCTACCGTTACACACTGGCAGGTACTGAAGTATCAGCACTGCTAGGTCGTATGCCTTCAGCGGTAGGTTATCAGCCTACACTAGCTGAGGAAATGGGTGTTCTTCAGGAGCGTATTACATCTACTAAGACTGGTTCGATCACATCGATCCAGGCAGTATATGTACCTGCGGATGACTTGACTGACCCATCTCCAGCAACAACCTTCTCTCACTTGGATGCAACAGTTGTATTGAGTCGTGACATCGCTTCTAAGGGTATTTACCCAGCGATCGATCCACTAGACTCTACTTCTCGTCAGCTAGATCCTTTGGTGATTGGTGCTGAGCACTATGAAATTGCACGTGGTGTACAGACA
>NZ_LWGJ01000730.1:0-496 GCF_001635845.1 Oleiphilus sp. HI0132
AACCATCGCGTTGAAAGGCAGTGGCTCAAGTGCTCACCCAGAGGTTACAACCGTTACCTTCAGTTTGAACGATGCGACGGGCGAGCCGATGGCAGGTGAAACAATTGAATATTCTCTGTCAACGAATGTGGGGGGGATTACTTTCCCTAATGGCTTATCGACTTATTCTTCGGTAACGGATGAAGAGGGTAATACTTCAGTACAGCTTACTGCTGGTGGCGTTAACATTAGTGTGGCAATCATTGCAACGGTAACTGTTGAGTATGAGGATGGTTCAACTGCAACGACAACTACGACATCTGATTCAATTGCCGTTCTGGGTGGACTTCCTGACCAAGACAGCTTTACTTTATCTGTAGAGACCTTTAACCCTCGTGGTTGGGATATTTCTGGAACAACTTCTCGAATGACTGTGCGCGCAGGTGACCGCTTTAATAATGAGGCTAGAGATGGTACTCAGGTTTCTTTTGTGACAACCGGTGGTCAGATAGTGGGT
>NZ_LWGJ01000731.1:0-424 GCF_001635845.1 Oleiphilus sp. HI0132
GTGTATTCTGTGGTTCTGGTGGTGTTGAACCTCAATCAGAAACAAACTGGCGTTATGCAGATGAGTCTGGCGTTGCTCGTATCATCTTCGTAAACAAGCTTGACCGTCTAGGTGCTGACTTCTTGAAAGTTGTTGACCAGGTAGAGAACGTACTAGGCGCTAAGCCGCTAGTTATGACTCTTCCAATCGGAACCGAAGATGACTTTGTTGGTGTTGTCGATATTCTTTCTAAGAAAGCTTATGTTTGGGATGACACAGGCCTACCTGAAAACTTCAAAGTAGAAGACGTTCCAGCCGATATGGTTGACGATGTAGACATGTATCACGAGCAGTTGATTGAAACAGCTGTTGAGGTTGATGACGACATCATGATGGCGTACATGGAAGGCGAAATGCCAACTACGGAACAGATCAAAGCCTGTAT
>NZ_LWGJ01000732.1:0-479 GCF_001635845.1 Oleiphilus sp. HI0132
GGAAATTGAGAAACAGCTAAGTAAATGGGGAATTCCCTCATATATCTGCGACAGCTCCAATTCCGTGCTCAATTCACTCAATGAACATGTTGTCGGGCCTGGTAAGGTCCCCTTGATCTATATCGATGCAGACCTGATTGAAGGTTCTGCCCACGACCTTAGCGACAACCTTCGCAGCCAAGCAGGCAATGAAACCTTATACCTGATACTCATGACAAAGTACGGTTCCCAGGTCGATGAAAACTATTGCAAGACTCATGGCTTCGATGCCCATATCTATAAGCCTATCTGTTCCAATGACCTAATCCAAAGCATGGAGCTCAGCCTCTATTCAGAAAAACCAGAGCTAACGCAAAGTGCGATAGCGGCTATAGAAGACCCCACTACAGATTTGAGCGAGTCTAGAATCCTGCTTGTTGAAGACGTCTATGTAAACCAGCTCGTTGTACAAGGTATTCTTGAGGCGCTTGACCAACAGT
>NZ_LWGJ01000733.1:0-428 GCF_001635845.1 Oleiphilus sp. HI0132
GAGACCTTCGGATTATTCCTATCCACTGCAAGTAGGTACTGCGTTAGATCATTAGAACCAATAGATATAAAGTCAATTCGCTTTGATAGGTGTGGCAGGGCCATCATTGCTGCTGGCACCTCTACCATTATACCCACGCTTGGCTTTGCAACTTTAAGCCCCATTGCAAGTAGCTGAGCCACTGCTTGGTCAAGCAACTCTCTGAACGCATCCACTTCTTCTACACGACTCACCATCGGCAACATAATTTTCATATTGCCAATCCCAAGGTTTGCACGAAGTAACGCTCGAATCTGAGCCAGAAAAATACTACTATTATCAAGTGTAAAACGTATACCACGCCAACCCAGATAAGGGTTATCTTCCTCAAAGCTGAAGTACGGCAAAGCTTTATCACCACCTATATCAAGGGTGCGCATGTAAACAGA
>NZ_LWGJ01000734.1:0-512 GCF_001635845.1 Oleiphilus sp. HI0132
TTCAATTTCTTTCGGCACAAAACACCTTATCGTTTGATTTACATAAATTTCAGGCAAAAAAAAGCCGGTGAAAGTCACCGGCTTTTTAGAGCTTAGTTCTAAACTTACAACTTAGAAGCTGTAGTTAGCGCCGATAGCTAGTACGTCAACATCCGCACCATCAACACCACCAAGGTCAGTAGACGTTGTGTATTCTAGAGCTACAAACAAATGATCTGTTACATTATGAAGAGCTTGAAGCGCAATTGTCGCTTCGTCTTCTGCACCATCATAAGACTTCATACCATAACCTAGAGCAAACTGGTTCTGACCCATTGTGTACATGCCCTGCAAACCAATGTAATCAACTGTATCTGACATGCTTTCGTAACCAAGCATTACAGTAATATCATCCATTGAGTAAGTAGCACCTAAACCAATAGTATCTTCTGCTTCAACACCAGCTTCTTCGCGACCCATAGAGTATGCAAAAGCAAGTTCAAGGTTATCCATAGCGTATTTAGCAGCTAAAG
>NZ_LWGJ01000735.1:0-427 GCF_001635845.1 Oleiphilus sp. HI0132
GTGTCTTACGCGAAATCAGAAAAGATAGTCTGTTATCTGACCAGGCACTTTTCGCTTATTCAGTTGCTGCGACTAACCTTGGTCAGCACGGCTTGGCGCTCGAAGCTTTAACGTTGTTGAAAGAGCGCCCACAATTTACGCCCTGGTTACAGCAAGTGCCTTATGCTTTGTCCTATCTGTACGAGCAAATGGGTGAAACAAAGCTTGCACTCCAAAGCTACCGAGTGGCTGTTGAGCATTATGAATCTTTACAAGAGCGTTTTGGCAGACAAGCACAAGAGGTCGATGAGTCGCGTTTGATTGCCGCCTTGAACCTTTCACGCCCCTTAGGTGATGCGAAGTTAGTGAATGATGCCTATGGCATGCTAAATGTTCAGCCTAATGACTATAGCTTTGCACACCTTCTGGCAACGGATGCGTTTCAGCG
>NZ_LWGJ01000736.1:0-482 GCF_001635845.1 Oleiphilus sp. HI0132
ATCAGCATGTAAGTCCATGCCGTATCTTGCAGGGAAATCCAGGGTAGCTTTTAAAATAGTTGTAGCTACTGGGTTTAGTTCATTGGCTATGACTTTGTGGCCAAGGCGTAATGCTTCGAACGGAATGGAACCACCTCCCGAGGTGGGGTCGAGTACAGTGAAGTCGCTTGGTGTTGGCAGATGGTCGTTTTGGTATGCCCTTGAGTAGCCATATAAATCAGGGTCTTCCCATTTCAGAGCTTTGCCTAGTGCTTGCTTAACAAGGTCGGATTTAGCAAATTCTAAACGAGCAGATATATGTGCTGCGTCTGCCGGAATTCTTTTTACTGTATAAGTTTCACCAGCATGAATTTGTGGCAAAGCCCCAGACTCGTGTTTCCACCTTTTGACAATCTCACTGTTGGCTAATTCAGTATCAAACGACTCTAGGGTGCTAATAGTGGCCAGGTTATTTTGCCTTCTCGCGACTTCTTTCTCGTAAA
>NZ_LWGJ01000737.1:0-17866 GCF_001635845.1 Oleiphilus sp. HI0132
ATATGCGCCGTGTTTATCGGCTTTGCCATCTCCATTATGCAAGGCATCAGTTCGTTCACCGAGATAGAAAATAATCGCCCTCAGGGTTTGGGCTTTGGCGATTACACCAATGTGTTTATCGCCATGATGCCTTTTTTGATGGTCGCGATTGTCGAAATCACCAAAATTCCTTTTGTTGCGGCGACCTATAAAACCAGTAATAGCAAATGGAAGTTTATCTTCGGTACCTCCCTGGTCTTTCTAGCTTTTATTACCTTTGAGTCAGCACTCAACGGTTTTGAAAGAAATTTTCATGCCCTGATTTTTTCAATCGACAAGCACAAGAAAGAACTGGTAGCCGTCGAAGAGGAAATTGAACCACTCGAAATACGGCGCACTCGTCTGGCAAGCTTAAGCTCTTCGCAAATTGAAGCCGAATACAGCCAGCGTCATGCCATCATATCAGAAGAGCGTTCTCGCCAAGCAGAAGTAATTCAGGACCGCATTCAGGGCTTACGCGCTGCAACTCAAAATGAATATATCAAAGGCCTATCTGCGCAAATTGAAGATAGACGCGAGCAGCTCAAAGCTTTACGCGCTGACCGTCAGAAGGAACTGGATGCACTGATTGAGGCTTCACGACAAATGACGCTCAATGCCAGCAGTGAGCTAGACACTCAACGCCGAAGCCTTCAACAACAGCTTGCCAATGAACAAGCCTATCTAAAAGAGCTTCGAGTGAAGCGAGAGAAGAAAATCGCTGATGCAGGCTTCTTCTCTGAAAACTCAGTTAAGAAAGAACAGAATGCTCTCGTCGAAACGCAAGAGAAGAAGGTTGAAGACCTACGCCTTGCACTGAATAAACTCAGTGACTCAGACAAACAAAAGACACTCCGAGCCACTTATAACCAGGATATCGAGGCCGTCAAAGATCGCTATCAGGCACGAGAAGATACGCTAAACCAAAAAATTCAGGCGCTATCACTGAAGCTCAGCAAGAGTCTAGGAGCCCGCGAAAAAGATATCGAATCGGTCATTCAAACTCATATGAAGGAATTGGCACGTGTCGAAAAGAAATTCCAAGAACAGCAAGGCGAGAATGAGCAAATACGAGAAAAGGAATTCAAACAGCTTTCTGAAAATGATGCCATTATTAAAGAACTCGATCAGACTATCTTTGACAAGAGCAAACAGCGCGTTGAACTGCGTAATCTGGTCAACCTGAAAGTTGGCGACAACCAAGTCTACCGCATGGCTCAATGGTGGTATAACAAAGAGTCTGCAGCTGACCTGGGCAGAAAGGATGTGATGACCATTGCAACACTATGGTTTGGTAGCCTTGCTTTGCTTATTGCCGTGACTGGCATCTTATTGGCCTTTGCATCCTACGTTATTCGAGACCCATCAATTGCAGACTATAAAGCAGATCGAGACAGCATCCCTTCAATTACCAAGAAAGCTTTCAATAGCGCCCGCCGCCTTATCATCTACTGGAGACAAGTGCAGCGCCGCCCCGTGATAAAAGAAGTCGCCACCGAAGTCATCAAAGAAGTGCCTGTCGAGAAAGTGGTTAAGGTTGAAGTTCCTGTCGAGATCATCAAAAAGGAAATCGTACACGTACCTTTGTATACGGAGGATAAGTCGCTACTCAAACTTGCCGAGAATCACAGCTTTGATGAGCAAGACCTAAAGGAAAACAATACTAAAGGCCGTGATGAAACCAAGCCTAATAACGGGCATAGTGATGGCTAAGCAAGCAAGTGAACAAACAACAGGCGATAAAGAGTCTGAGCAATACGAGTCCGTCTCGCACAACTTCGATGCGATGAATCGTGCTATAGATACCCAAGTGGATAAACAACTGGAGCTCTCCTCTCTTTATCAGTTCCAGCAGAGCTCTCGTCGCACACTGATGGCCATGCACATCACCGTCAGCCTCTGCGTGCTTGCCCTAACAGCTACGGCTATCTGGTGGTTGCTCTCAAGCTCAGGCAGCTTTTTCAGCAGCGATATCACCTATACCGAATCGATACTCAAGTCCGCCTCAGACCGAAAGACTAGCGATGCCCTAAAGATTATCTCTGAGGCTCAAGATTCAAATAACAATCCAGACAAAGCCTTTATTGATACCTCCTTTACCGTGTTTCACCGCACACTTATATCGACAGGTGAATATGTGGTAACAGGTAAGACTTACGAGCCAGATGACCTACAAACTCCCTCTGAACAATATTGCTACCTGGAACAGAGCCAAAGTAGCAATCAGCTGAGTGGGCAGGCACTCTCTTATATCGAAGATAAAGAACTTATACTCGAGACGGAAGATCAAGCCATGATTAGCCTGGCACACCGCTACTGCCAGTTTAGTCGCTAAGTGCTTGCTTGCGAAACAGTCTCTGTATATCGGCAATCACCAAATAATTTACCGGCACCAGCACTAGGGTAATTAAGGTAGCGAAAACAATACCAAAGCCTAAAGAGACCGCCATCGGAATCAGAAACTGAGCCTGGGTTGACTGTTCAAACAGCAATGGCATCAAACCAAAGAAGGTGGTCAAAGAGGTAAGAATAACTGGGCGGAATCGTGCAGCAGCTGCACCGCTAACTGTTAGCAATAAGTCCCTGCCTTCCTTGCGGCGCTTGTTAACAAAATCCACCAGAACCAAGCTATCGTTCACGACAATTCCCGTAAGCGCCAACATTCCCAGCAAGCTAATTAGCGTCAGGTCCATCCCTATAATCCAGTGCCCGGCAATGGCTCCGATTGCGCCAAAAGGAATCACCGCCATGACGACCACCGGCTGCAAGTAAGACTTAAATGGGATCGCCAATAAGCTATAAATTATAAACAGCACAAATAAGACGCCCCATTTCAAGCTCCCGAAAGACTGGCGCTGCTCTTTCGCTTCACCTTCCATACTGTAGCTCACACCCGGAAACTGCCCAAGCTGCCGGTCAATATAATCTCGTAGCTCCTGTTGCAACACCAACATATTGGTTGCTTGTTTGTCGACATCAGCCCGAACGCTAATAGTACGCTTCAGATTCAAACGACTAATAACAGCCGGCGTTGACTCTGCTCGTAAGCTCGCGACTTGAGAGAGCGGCACAGCACTTCCCTGGGCATTACGAATCAAGAATTCTTCCAGTGAACGAATAGACTGCCGATCACTCTTCGGATAACGCACCACAACCCTGATATCATCACGACCACGCTGAATTCTTTGCACCTCGTAGCCATAAAAGGCTTCACGCACCTGAGACATAATATCCTGACGTGTCAGGCCTAATACTGAAGCCTGAGGCAAAAGCACTATCTCAATCGCCTCTTTACCGTCTGAATAGCTATCGGAAATATCAAATACCCCCGGGTAGCTTGCCAACTTTTCTTTTATTAGCTCAGCAATACCTGAGAGAGCATTAAAGTCCTGCGCACTCAGCTTGATATCAATCGGGTCACTGACTCGACCAATTTCAGCACGATAAGTTAACTTCTCTGCGCCCGGCACATGGCCAATTAATGCACGCCACTCATTAACCAGCTCGCGACTGGTGATATCCAAAGTACGCTCTTCTGGCGGCGTAATTTCAAATATCACGCGCCCAATATGGCTCGAACCACCAGAAGAGCCAGTTGTTGCCATGATATTTCGAATCACCGCCTCGCCTTCCAGGTGATACTTATCCTGAAGCTCACGGGCAGCTCCCAGCATTGACAAGACATATCGATCAGTCACTTCGACGGGTGTTCCTATAGGCATTTCCAGGTTAGCACGTGCCAACTCACTTTGAACCTTCGGGAAGAATATGAACTTCATCCACCCAGTCGAAACCAAGGCATACAAAATAAATAAGAGACCAAAACTAAGCGCCAGACAAAGGTAGCGATACTTCAAGGCCAACTGAAGTGCTGGCTGATAGTAGTGCAAGACAACACTTTCAAAACCGTCGGCAAAGCGCTGCTGAAAACGAGATAAGCCAGCCACCAAGGCTGAGCTTTGATTTTGAGGTTGTAGCTTAATTCGCTTCAAGTGAGCTGGTAAAACAAGCTTGGACTCAATTAGAGAAAATACCAATATAGGAATCACAACAACCGGAATCGCCGCAAACAATTGCCCGCGCACGCCTTCAATAAACGCAATGGGAAGAAAAGCTGCGATCGTCGTTAAAATACCAAAGGTTACCGGAACTGCGACTTCTTTAGTGCCATTGATCGCGGCTTCCAAACCTGACTCAGAACGCCGCAGGTGAGAGTATATATTCTCGCCGGTAACAATGGCGTCATCGACGACTATCCCCAGAATAACAATAAAGCCGAAGAGGCTAATCACGTTAATGGTAATATCGAACAATGGCATCACTAACAATGCGCCCATAAAGGAAACCGGTATACCAATGCAGACCCAAAAAGCAATGGCAGGACGCAGAAACAAAGTCAGCAAGAGCAGGACTAATATACCGCCCTGTATGGCATTATCTGAAAGCGTTTTCAGACGCTTTTTAACGATTTTTGAGCGGTCATGCCAAGCATCAAGCTGAACGCTTTCGGGTAATGAAGACTCAGCTTCCTGCAAATAGGCCCTGACTTTATCCGCCACATCGATAGCACTTTGCTGACCGACACGATAAACATCGACCAAGGCCGCCGGCCGACCATTAAAGCGGGTCAGTATGGCGCTTTCCTCAAAGCCATCATTAACACTGGCCAAGTCTGCAACCGTGACGCTACTACCATCAGCTCGACTCAGCACAGGAATCTGCTCAAACTCTAGTTTGTTATAAGCCTGCCCACTAGAGCGAATCAGAATTTCACCGCCATTACTTTTTAAGCTTCCGGCAGAGATATCTCTTGAGTGTTGCTGAATCGCCAAAGCCACTTGCGACAGACTCAGTCCATACTTCTGTAATACCCGCTCGTTAACTTCAATGCTAATTTCATAATCACGCACACCGTCTAATTCAACCTGGGTAATCCCTTCAATATCAAGCAATTGATCACGTACATGCTGTGCCTGTTGGCGAATTTCCCGTTCCGATAAATCGCCAGACACCGCGACACTAATAACTTCCCGTTTCCGCTTGCTTAAACTCACCACAGGCCGCTCTGCATCCGCAGGCAAATTATTCACCGCATCAATGCGATTCTTTATTTCTGTTAGCAAAGTCTGTGGGTCGTAGTTGTCATCCAGAGTAATAATCAGAAGGGACTGCCCCTCACTGGCATTACTCACTACATCCTCTATACCCTCTAGGTCTTGCACGGCTTCTTCGAGTTTTATGCTGACACTGGTCTCGACATCTTCTGGCATCGCTCCCGGGATCGCGATGGTGACGCGCACCGAGCGCGGTTCTATACTGGGAAACACCTCCAAAGGAATTGAGAAATGCAATGAGCCTAGACCTAAAGCCAGAATGGTCAGCAACAATAAATTTGCCGCAACATCATTTCGAGCAAACCATGCAATCAAGGCGATTCTCCTTGATGCTTGTCTGCAGCGCCCTCTACTCGCTTATCGATCGCCACGCGCGTACCACTCGTCACTTGCCCCAAAGGTGTTCTAACTAGCAGGTCGCCAATATTTAAACCAGATTCAATCAGGCTAAGTTCCTCATTGCGCCAACGAACGTTTACTTCCCGCCTGGCAAGCACATCCTGTTTTTCTATTTTCTCTACAACATAGACATACGTGCCCTGATAGATCGCCGAATTCGGCACTAATATCGCCTCATCTATAGTTTTCCCTTGTATGTTTGCATGCAAATATTGTCCAACCTTTAGCGCTTGTACCGGCCTTTCCGATTTCTCAGAAGTGAGCGGCTTCACTATTTTTGCCAGCGCATAGATTTGTTGGTTTTCAGCATCAACCAGCGCCTCAGTACCGACAATCATTGCTTGCCAATATTCAGCTGGTACAACTAAGGAGTTCTCGATGCGGACATAAGCTGATGAAGAGGTATCCTGATAGCTCTCTGATGAAGGTAAGTCCAGAAATGCGAGATCCCTACTAGCTATGGGTAAGCTAAGCTCCAAAGACTCACTAGAATAAAGCTCTGCCACGGGCGTGGAAGTACTGATGACACTGCCTTTATTGACGAAGGTTTCTATCAAACGACCATCATAGGGTGCTCGAACTTTAGTTCTTTCCAAGTTTTTCTGCGCCAAGGATAGCTTGGCTTTAGCCGTCTCCAACTTAGCCTTGGCCGCTTTTAGCTGAGGATAACGCAGCGCATAATCACGCGCCGGTGTACTATTGATTTTTTCTTGGGTACGCCAATCCCGAAGTGCTTGCTCGGAACGCGCTTCCTCCTCCGCCAGAGCTAACTCCGCATTAGCCAAATCACTACGCGCAGTTTGCAAGCTCACCTCATATTCAAGCGGATCGATCACCAACAGGACTTGACCCTCTTGGACAAAAGCACCCCGCTGAAAAGCAGGGCTGACCTTTAAAACCTGTCCCGAGACCAGGGACAACAGATTCGTCCGGGTATTAGCCTTCAGAACACCATAGGACTCTACCG
Source organism: Oleiphilus sp. HI0132 (assembly GCF_001635845.1). NCBI lineage: Bacteria > Pseudomonadati > Pseudomonadota > Gammaproteobacteria > Oceanospirillales > Oleiphilaceae > Oleiphilus > Oleiphilus sp. HI0132. The sequence continues at coordinate 6,499 of NZ_LWGJ01000737.1, forward strand.
TGACCTGAAAGTCCCGAGGCGCTATTTTATCCACTTCGACCAATAAAGGATTTGCCTTTGAAGGACGCCCCTTGCTCGCGGGTGGTTGCGACTGACTTATCTGATAGGCCAACAAAAGGCATAGCAACAACACTACAATTGGCGCTAGTACTTTAACTAATCGCTGAGCTGACAAAACTAAGTTCTCCTAAAATAGAGGGCGTCGAATAGTAAGATCATATCTGATCCATTGCGCTTTGGCACTTATCCCTTTTACGCTACACTAAGCGCTTTCTTTCCTTAGGATACTTCACATGCGCGGTATGCGTTCAGACTTTGACCCCAATCGAGAAATTGACTGGTCAATCATCAAGCAAATCATTCCCTACCTTTTGGAATACAAGCAGCGCATCGCTCTCGCTCTGTTATGTCTGGTTGCAGCAAAAGTCGCTAGCGTTACCATGCCCTTTATTCTCAAGCACGTCGTCGATGACCTAGACCAACAACTAGCTGATAATGAACTATCCCTGCTCGTTGTACCTTTGGGCTTATTACTCGCCTACGGTCTGGTACGGCTGATGAATGTGTTACTAGGCGAAATCCGCGACACCTTATTTGGGCGCGTAACCGAAAGAGCAATGCGTCGCGTAGGGCTGAAGGTTTTCGAACACCTTCATGCATTGAGTCTGAGCTTTCACTTGAACCGCCAAACGGGTGGTTTATCTCGCGACATTGAGCGCGGCACAAATGGCATTAGTTTTTTGATGCGCTTTCTGGTGTTTAATATTGTCCCCACCTTTCTCGAACTGTTTCTGGTCATGGGTATTTTATGGCAACAATATCGCTTCGAGTTTGCCTTGATCGTACTGATATCAGTCATCGCCTATGTCTGGTTCTCCAAGACCACCACTGACTGGCGCACCCAGTTTATTCGCGAAGCGAATCAGGCTGACAGCAAAAGTAACACCCGGGCAATTGATAGCCTACTCAACTATGAAACCGTTAAGTACTTTACTAACGAGCAATATGAAGCGGACCTTTACGATAAAGAACTAGAAAAGTGGGAGCAAGCAAAGCGCAAAAACCGTCTCACTTTATTTGCACTGAATGGCGGACAAGCACTGATCATTTCTTCATCGCTAACCGCCATGCTGGTACTGGCAGCTCATGAAGTCAGCACCGGACGTATGACTTTAGGTGATTTCGTATTGGTTAACGCCTTTATGATGCAAATATTCCTACCCTTAAACTTCTTGGGCTTCGTCTATCGAGAGATCAAAAGCTCGATGACCAATATAGAACGTATGTTTGGCCTGCTTAAAGAAGCACCTTTGGTTGTCGACACGCAAAACGCTCAGCCCCTGACAGTATCAAACGGGAAGATCGAGTTTAAAGATATTTCCTTTGCCTATGAGCCAAGTAGAACGATTCTGAGCAATCTCAGTTTTACCGTGCAGCCAGGAGAAAAAGTAGCGCTTGTTGGTAGCAGCGGCGCCGGAAAATCAACTATCGCGAAGCTACTATTTCGTTTTTACGACACCAGCAAAGGTGCGATTCTGATTGATGATCAGAACATTAAGCACTGCGCCCAACACAGTTTGCGCGCAGCGATTGGCGTAGTGCCTCAAGACACCGTTCTATTTAATACCAGCCTGATTGAAAACGTACGCTATGGTCGCCCTGGTGCAAGCGATGCAGAAGTAAAGCACGCAATCGAACTTGCTCATTTGAAAGACTTTGTTGAGGGCTTACCCAAGCAATATGAAACTCAAGTCGGGGAAAGAGGTCTTAAACTTTCCGGTGGCGAGAAACAACGTGTTGCCATTGCCCGAACCATCCTCAAGAACCCGGCAATACTGCTATTTGACGAGGCAACCAGCTCGCTTGATAGCGCATCTGAGTCCGCAGTGATGGAGGCAATCAGAGAAGTATCGGCAGGTAAGAGCAGTCTAGTTATCGCCCACCGCCTTTCCACCGTTGTCGATGCTGATCGTATTATTGTCATTGATAAGGGTGGCGTGGTCGAGCAAGGAAGCCACCACTCTCTTATCAAAGCGCAAGGTCTATATGCCCAATTGTGGGCTTTGCAGCAGAACGAACAAGGTATCTAATTGGTAAGTATTTATAATGTGCATTGCTTATTATACTAAGAAGATAAATATTCTTTAACAGGTTCCCATTGAATGAAGAGCATTACATCCAAAGGCATCGCGATTCGCTTCGTTTTCGCTTTATTACTTGTATTATTGAGCTACAACCCAAGCACCTTTTCTTATTACCACTGGTTGCTCTCTTCTATATCAGAACCAACACCCTGGTTAGCCTTATCAGCAGTCGCCTTAATCATTGGCTGGGTTATTTACGTTAGAGCTACGCTAAAATCTTTAGGGCCCGTCGGGCTCACCCTCGCAGCGCTGCTCGTCGCGATTATTATCTGGGCATTAATCGATATTGGCTTAATTAGCCTAAGTGAACCCAGTGCTTTCGTCTGGTTATTAGAAATTTTTATATCTGCAATTCTATGTTTGGGCATGAGCTGGTCTCATATTCGGCGCAGGCTATCCGGACAAGTTGACGTAGACGAAGTCTAAGCACCTTTTAGCACTATTTATATATACGGAAATAATGGAGCAAACTCATGTTGAATAAGAAAATCGTAAGCCTTACTGTTCTAGCATCCTTAACCAGTGCTTGTATGACCTATGACCCTTATACCGGTGAAGAAGAAGTATCAAGCGCAACGACAGGCGCAGTGACCGGGGCAGTCGCGGGAGCACTGATCGGGGTTGCAACCTCGAGTAAGTCTGACCGAGGCAAAGGCGCACTTATTGGTGCCGTTGCCGGTGGCGCTATTGGTGGTGGTGCGGGTTATTACATGGACCAGCAAGAAGCAAAACTAAGGCACCAGCTAAAAAATAGCGGCGTAAGCGTTAAGCGTGTGGGCGACGAAATAATCTTAGTGATGCCTGGCAACATTACCTTTGAAACGGGTAAGTCGGATTTACAGGCCAGTTTTGAGAAAATCATTCATTCTGTATCACTGGTCTTAAAGGAATTTGATAAGACTGCAATTGAAATCACCGGGCATACAGACTCCACTGGCGCGCTATCGTTTAATCAGACTCTCAGCGAACAGCGTGCTAACAGCGTTAAGTATGCACTCCAGACTCGTGGCATTGCCTCTGGGCGCATTCACTCTTCGGGTAAAGGGCCACGCTTCCCAGTTGCTTCTAATGACACTGCCGAAGGCCGTCAGGCTAATCGCCGTGTAGAATTAAAGCTACTTCCTTTAGAAAGCGCAGGAAAGTAAAGCCGTCACTTATCGCAATAAAAAAGGGCGCTCATAGCACCCTTTTTTATTCGTAATTTGCGATAGAACTACAAAATTGCACCTAAGCCTTTCTGTAGTAAACCACCAATATCGATACCTGAACCTTGCTCATCAGATGACTTAGAGTCTCCAGAGAAATATTCAATGGCCATCTGTGCGAACTTCAGCACCATATCCGGGCTCAAGCCTAAGGCTTCAAACTGTTTTGTGACTTCTCCTAGCGCGCCTAGTGAACCTGATGCGCCACTTACTTTAGACAGTATGCCACCTAAGCCCGCGCCTGAGCTATCACCCAAACTCGGCGCAGCCGCCAACATACCCTCAATACCAGGAATGCCTTCACTCAAAGAACCAAACTCATCGCCTGAAAGAGTTGTCTGCGCCAACTTTAACAAAGCACCCATTCCACCTTCAGCCTGGTCACTAGAAACTCCCAACCCTTGAGTCAAAGTAGGCAATAACCCCATCGCCATATCAACCATAGAACCCGTCTCAGATGCTTCTGCTGGCACCTCTTCACTCGCAGCTTTTGCTACTTCATTTGTCATGGTAGTTTGAGCAACTGGAGCCGCCTCTTTCTTACCAAAGATCGAGTCAAAAAAGCCCGCGGATGCTGTGCTGGCAGAGCTTAGCATTACTGCAAATAAAAGTGTTTTCTTCATATCGTTCCCTATTGTTATTACTCAGTAAAAATTATGATGAGCTGATGCTATCACAATTTTTCCCTTCACCCTCCTTCAATCAGGCTACCTTGCAAATTATTAACCTGCTAAAAGTTTAGTCGGCTATAAAGTGCCAGTAAGTCTATTGCTGGCTCCGTTTTGCTTGGCTATAAACTGATTATAAGCACTCATCACTGCATTCAAAGATGCCGTAACAATATCCTCATGAATCGCCACCCCCGAGAAGCGCTGGCCATTGATGTTGACCTGAACATAGGTCACTGCTTCAGCATCGGTCCTATGATCAAGCGCATGTTCAGAATACTCCAATACCTTCATATCACACGAAAATTGCGCATTCATGGCATCAACATAAGCATCCATCAAACCATGTCCCTGACCTGATACATTCACCGAACCTTGAGCAGTAAAGATCTGGGCCTCGATACTGTCATGCGTTGAGCGCTTCATCTCAAAAGGCCCTAGATGCACTGGAGACTGCTGTTCAATATATGTTTCCCTGAAAAGCGCCCAGATTCTATCGGAATCAACTTCACCTCCGCTAAGCTCCGCTTCTTTTTGTACTGCTGAGCTAAATTCCACCTGTAACCAGCGAGGCAAATTCAAGCCATAATCACGCTCTAGGCTATATGCGATACCGCCTTTGCCCGATTGCGAGTTAACACGAATAACCTCCTGATAACTACGCCCCAAATCAGTCGGGTCTATCGGCAAATAAGCAACTTGCCATGGATCTTCTTTTTTACGCACAGACAAGCATTTTTTAATCGCATCCTGATGACTGCCAGAAAAAGCGGTAAACACCAAGTCGCCAGCGTAAGGGTGTCGAGGGTGAACATCTATTTGTGTACACGCCTTAACTGTATGGATAATTTCATCCATATCAGAGAAGTTCAATTCAGGGTCGATACCTTGGCTATACAGATTCATCGCCATGGTAATGACATCCATATTTCCCGTTCGCTCGCCATTCCCCATCAAGGTACCCTCAACTCGTTGGGCTCCGGCCATAACAGCTAGTTCTGCTGCAGCCACACCACAACCTCGATCGTTATGGGTATGCACGCTCAAGATAATAGCGTCTCGACGTTTAACGTGACTTCCAAACCACTCAATTTGGTCAGCAAAAACATTCGGCGTAGACACTTCCACCGTGGCAGGCAAATTAATGATACAGGGCTTTTCTACACTTGGTTGCCACACATCAGTTACCGCATCGACGACTTCTACCGCGAAATCGACTTCTGTCCCGGTAAAGCTCTCTGGTGAATACTGGAAAACCCATTCTGTTTCTGGCGCTTTTTCTGCTTCGCCTAGAACCTTTTGGGCACCCGCTACGGCGATATCAATAATACCTTGCTTTCCAAGCTTGAAAACCTGCTCCCGCTGTACCGTAGAAGTGGAGTTATAAACGTGAACAATCGCTCTACGCGCACCTTTCAAAGACTCAAATGTCCTCTCGATTAACTCGGGCCGTGCCTGGGTCAAAACCTGCAAAGTTACATCATCCGGGACCTGTTGCTCTTCAATCACCCAACGAACAAAGTCAAAATCAGGCTGCGATGCCGCTGGAAAGCCGACTTCAATTTCCTTAAACCCTACCTTGACCAGCAACTTGAACAAGCGTTTTTTCTGCTCAACTGACATGGGTTCTATCAAGGCTTGGTTTCCATCCCGAAGATCGACACTTGACCAAATCGGCGCACGCTCAATATGCTGATTAGGCCACTGGCGCGAGGGCAACTCTATACGAGGAAAAGCCTGATATTTACGGTGGTCAAATGACATCGCGATGCTCCTATACCTTACATTTCTAGAGAGATGAGTACTGCTCAACAATAGGGATATTATATGCGTCAATATGTAGTTATAGATTGCTTTTATTTCTTATTTGAACCAGACTTAAGCAATAAATAACCTTTTAAGCAACCTTTATTAGCATATATATCTAATCCTATGATCAAGATTGATAGAACTGACCGGCGCATACTTGACGCTCTACAGAAAGATGGAAGGATCAGCAATCTTGAATTAGCTGAAAAAGTCGGCCTATCACCCTCTCCCTGCTCACGAAGAGTCAAACAACTAGAGGAAAGCGGCCTCATATCTAAAACCGTCACTTTATTAGATAGAGAAAAGTTGGGGCTAAAGCTCACAGCTCTAGTACAAATCAGTATGGATAGACATACTAACGACCGCTTTGATACCTTTGAGGAAACATTGAGCGATTGCCCGGAGGTACTCTCATGCATGCTAATCACCGGGCAAGCTGCGGACTATATGATTGAAGTATTGGTGAGTGACATGGATGCCTATCAAGCTTTCCTCTTAGGCAAACTAACACGCATACCCGGCGTTACCGGTGTTCATTCCAGCTTTGTACTAAGAAAGATTATCGATCGAACTTCTGTTCCCTTGAACCATCTGGCCTAAGCCCGCTGTCTTTTTCCAGTTCACAGAGATAAAATGCCACACAATTCAACTGTAAGGACTATATGAGGAAGCTATGAGCGATAAAGTCGTTGTTATCTATTCCGGCGGAATGGATTCATTCACCCTGTTAAATCAAGCGATTGCTCAAGGTAAGAAAGTTTACGCCCTGTCTTTTAACTATGGTCAAAAGCATTCTAAAGAGCTTCACTACGCACAGAAGGTATGTGACGACTTAGGCCTGCCTCATAAAATTGTCGACATCACCGCAATCCATCAATTATTACTCGGCTCCTCACTCACGGATGACATTGAAATCCCTGAAGGGCATTATGAAGAAGAAAGCATGAAATCGACGGTGGTCCCCAACCGTAATATGGTAATGCTTTCTCTTGCGATCGCTTATGCAGTTTCAATAAAAGCCAGTGCCGTCTACTACGGCGCCCACGGTGGTGATCATGCTATTTATCCGGATTGTCGCCCTGAGTTTATCGAAAAGATGGATGCGGTTTCTAAAATCGCTAACTACGAAGCGGTTGATATTATTGCACCTTTTCAGGATATCAATAAGACAGAAATACTGAGCAAAGGGCTGGCAATGGGACTTAACTACGGTAAAACCTGGACATGCTATAACGGCAGAGAAAAGGCCTGTGGCAAATGCGGTGCTTGCCAAGAGCGACTCGAAGCGTTTTCAGAAAATAGCGCTGCCGATCCCCTTCCCTACGAATAATAACTAACAAGGAAAGCTTATGGCTCGTTATGCCATCGGTGACGTTCAGGGCTGCTATCAAGCACTCACCCGTCTACTCGACCAGATATCTTTTGACCAGAACCGTGACGAACTATGGTTCGCAGGAGACCTTGTAAATCGAGGCCCCGACTCGCTTGACTGTCTGCGCCTGATCAAAAGCCTGGGTAACCAAGGCGGACATCCTGCCAAGGTTATTCTTGGTAATCATGACCTTCACTTATTGGCTACCTACTATTTAAAGCGCCAGCCTAAAAGAAAAGACACCTTTGCTGAAATTTTTGCAGCAGATGACTGCCATGAATTGATGACCTGGTTACGCCATCAACCTCTAATGATATGGGATAAAGAGCAGAAGCTTGCAATGAGTCACGCCGGCATTCCTCATATATGGTCAACAGAGCAAGCCTATCGTTACAATCAAGAAGTTTCCAATGAGTTATGTCGCGGAGATTACGAAGCATTCTTTGACCTGATGTATGGCAATGAGCCCGCACTCTGGTCTGAGCACCACACGGGCATGATGCGCCTGCGTGCTATTACAAACTACTTTACCCGCATGCGCTTTGTTAAACAAAACGGTGCGCTCGACTTTGCCGTCAAAGAAACCCTCGACGATGCCCCCGATAACTATGTCCCCTGGTTCAGCCTGCCTCGGCCCGACAACACCATGCTAATATTCGGACACTGGGCGGCACTCTCGGGTAATACAGGGCTCACTGGCGCAAACAAAGACCAATTTCAAGCTATCGATACCGGCTGCGTCTGGGGTGGTTCACTTACTGCTTTAAACATCGATACTAAAGAAAGGTTCGCTTATGAAGCCTAATTCCCAGCTTATGATAGGCGCATTGCTATGCATGCTAGCAGTGATCTTGGGTGCTTTTGGCGCTCATGGCTTAAAAGCGATGATTAGCGAGCGCATGCTAGAAGTGTATCAAACGGGTGTTCATTATCAGATGTTTCACTCATGCGGGATTCTAGTGGTCGGGATATTGAGCCTGTTCAAGGAAGCTTCCCCTCTGCCACATTCGCAAAAGCTTTTAAACGCAAGTTATAGCTTCTTCCTGCTTGGCATCATAGTGTTTTGTGGTAGTCTCTATGGGCTTGCATTCAGTGAGGCATTTACTGGCGAAGCAGTCCGTCTCTTAGGGGCTATAACGCCTTTTGGAGGCCTGAGTTTTATTGCTGGTTGGCTGTGTCTTTTTCTAGCCTTTAGAAAAGCCAACTAGACCGCGTTATATAGATATACCCTGGTGGAAAACGACAATGATGATAAACCTGAATGGCGAACCCTATGAGCTAAGCACTTCACTCAAGCTGAGTGAACTGGCACAGCACCTGGATCTCGAGGGAAAACGCTACGCCATCGAAGTAAACGAAGAAATAATTTCCCGTAGTGAACACGATACCTACGAAGTAAAAGAAGGTGATAAGGTAGAAGTGGTCGTCGCAATTGGCGGTGGCTAGACATCTGAAGACCTTCTTTCAAGATTAGAAAAATCACTCAATATATTAGCACGCACTACAACCCAAGCAGCAATTAGAGTACAGCTATGACAGATACAACGAATATTAATACGCCTTTAACCGTTGCCGGTAAAACCTACCAATCTCGCTTGTTAGTTGGCACGGGAAAATACAAAGACCTGGAAGAAACACGCTTGGCCATAGAGGCTAGCGGTGCTGAAATTGTCACCGTTGCCGTTCGCCGCACCAATATCGGCCAGAACAAGGACGAGCCCAACCTACTTGATGTTATTTCACCTGATAAATACACCATCCTGCCCAATACTGCGGGCTGCTATACCGCTAAAGATGCAGTGCGAACATGTAAGCTCGCACGCGAACTATTGGGTGGACATGACTTGGTAAAGCTTGAAGTACTAGGCGATCAAAAGACTTTATTTCCTGACGTAACAGAAACATTGATCGCAGCAGAGGAACTGATAAAAGACGGCTTCAAGGTCATGGTTTATACCACTGACGATCCACTTGTTGCTAAACGCCTTGAAGAAATGGGCTGTGTTGCGGTCATGCCTTTGGGTGCTCCGATTGGCTCTGGCCTTGGCATTCGTAACCCCTACAACATCAAGCTAATTCTCGAAAATGCGAAGGTGCCAATATTAGTTGATGCTGGTGTTGGTACAGCCTCAGACGCAAGTATCGCGATGGAGCTAGGTTGTGATGGCGTACTCATGAATACAGCAATTGCTGCAGCTCAAGACCCTATCCTAATGGCCCAGGCTATGCGCCTGGCAGTAGAAAGTGGTCGAGCGGCTTATCTTGCTGGCCGTATGCCACGTAAGTTATACGCTTCAGCCTCTTCGCCAATAGAGGGCTTGATCGTCTAGTCATATTGACTCAAGATAGACCTTAATACTTATTTAGTGATTATTTATAGGAAACGCTGAGAATGCCGGACCAGCCGACAAGCAATACCCCTAATAGCAAGACAGAAAAAAGCAACAAGCCTAATCGTCGCCAGCAAATTCTGGAAGTGCTGGCTCAGATGCTTGAGAAGAATCCTGGCGAAAGGATCACAACCGCTAAACTTGCCAAGGAAGTCGGCGTCACTGAAGCAGCGCTATACCGACACTTTCCCAGCAAAGGGAAGATGTTTGAAGGCCTGTTAGAATTTATAGAAGAGTCGGTATTTACACGCATCAAATTGATTACTCAAGAAGTCCCTGGAAGCATTGAGCGACTTCAGCGGATCGTAATCTTTATATTGGCTTTTGCTGAAAAGAACCCCGGTATGTGTTCTTTATTAGTAGGCGGTGCATTGGCGGGTGAAAAGCCAAAAATTCGACAGCGTTCTGCCCAGTTCTTTGATCGTCTTGAAACTCAGTTACGCCAAATAATCCGAGAAGCTGAAATTCGCGAGCAAAAGAGACCTCGCCTAACCGGCAGCAGTGCAGCGAGTTTGCTCACTTTAAATATCGAAGGTCGTATCCACCAATATGTGCGTAGCGAATTTAAGCGTAGCCCTACGCAAGGTTGGTCAGCACATTGGCCCATGCTTGCTAGTAGTTTATTCCAGAGTGACTAAGCTATCCGCCTCAATAAGCTCTCCCTTGTAGCTTATTGAGGCTCTTCAACCCTCACAGGATTTCATTTATCTTCCAACCGAGTTCTACCACTCGTTAAAGCTACAAGGTTTAGCCAAGCTAGAATTAGTTGCCGTTAGCCAGTTGTTAATCCTAACAAGCGCCAATTATCAGCGATTTTCCCAGTACAAAGAATAAGCGAAATACATTGCCTTTCTTTACAGGTGCTATACCCTAAGTAGTACTCCGTTTTGTCATTTATCCTCGATACCTGGCTCAGCGCCACTCTGTGCTAATTATCTATAAAGATATTTAGCGCAAATACGAAGGCAGCCAAATGACAGACTTACGCTTGTGCTACCAAACCATTGAGTTTGGTAAGACCGATATTCATCTCTGTACACTCCGTGACAGACAGCAATTTCATGATCCGGAAGGCATCGCTGAGAAACTGGGCATCAGCTCTGCAGCATGGCCCATCTTCGGTGTCATCTGGCCTTCCAGTATGGTGCTCGCACACTTCATCTTTAACTACACTATTGGTGATAAAAGGGTCCTGGAAGTTGGTTGCGGCATGGCTTTATCGAGTTTATTACTAAATAAGCAGCACGCCGATATTACTGCCACTGACTACCACCCTGAAACTGAAAAATTCTTACAACGAAATACCGAACTTAATAGCGACGCCGACATCACCTTTGAACGTANCCCTCTAAATAGTCGGTATGCTCAGGCTTAAAGTGGCTTGAGCTAAAACCAAAGTCAATCATTCGTTTGCTGAGTTTGTTTTTTTTGCCGCGCCCAGGATCTACCAAAATGACCTCACTTGTTGGCTTGGAGTGTCTTTCAAAGAAATTAGCTAATAAGCTAATGTGTTCGTCTTCATATAATATATCGCTACCAATGATCAGGTCGAAAAGGCCTAAGCTATCATTATCTTTAGCCCAGTCTATACGTTCAAAGGTGATGTCGGCGTCGCTATTAAGTTCGGTATTTCGTTGTAAGAATTTTTCAGTTTCAGGGTGGTAGTCAGTGGCAGTAATATCGGCGTGCTGCTTATTTAGTAATAAACTCGATAAAGCCATGCCGCAACCAACTTCCAGGACCCTTTTATCACCAATAGTGTAGTTAAAGATGAAGTGTG
>NZ_LWGJ01000738.1:0-455 GCF_001635845.1 Oleiphilus sp. HI0132
CATACTGAACAGCACGCTCTACGAACCCAGAATAGTTATAGTCTAGCTTTAGTGGATATCGACTTTTTCAAGAAGTATAACGATTACTATGGGCATCAATCAGGAGATGATGCGCTCAGACAAGTTGCTCAAACTGTTAAATCAACGCTGCGCACCTCAGACAGAGTATTTCGCTATGGCGGCGAAGAGCTATTAATTCTGATGCCCGGAAGTATTGGCCAACAAGCCAGAATATGTGCCGAGCGAGTCAGGGCAGCTATCGAGGCATTACAAATCCCTCACATTGAATCAGACAAAGGCGTGCTAACCGTCAGTATTGGTGTCGTGGAATCCAGAGTGGAAGCCTGGCAAGATCTGGTAAAACAGGCTGACAAAGCCCTTTACCAGGCAAAAAGTCAAGGAAGAAATCAGGTTACTGTAGCTGATCAGCTATAAAAGATCGGCCTTAGGTCTTA
>NZ_LWGJ01000739.1:0-296 GCF_001635845.1 Oleiphilus sp. HI0132
GCATGTCTTTAGTCTCGCCCGACATACTTAATAAGCCTAGCAAACTAAGCGACCAGGAATTTCGTACTATTCGCGGCCATATAGAGATGGGCTCAGAATTTCTAAGTCGTATGGAAGGTTGGACAGAAGCCGCCACGATGGTTGCTCAACACCATGAGCGATATGATGGTAAAGGCTACCCAAAGAATTTGGCAAACGAACAAATACACCGTGGTGCTATGTTAATCGCTTTGGCGGACACCTTCTATGCAGTAACCAACGAACGTGCAGATAGAAGCTACAAGAAGTCTCTGTTC
>NZ_LWGJ01000740.1:0-383 GCF_001635845.1 Oleiphilus sp. HI0132
CAAGCTAGTAAACCGAGTCACTAACGGAGTGAGTACCGGCGAGGTTTTTAAGCAGGGTGAGAGAGTTGCTTATTGTGAGGGTTTAGATAGTGATGAACCATTTCAATACCTCAAGGGTGTTGTTGACAGTCATATCAGGAACGAAATTAGACTGAGAGAAAATAGCATGCCTGACCTAACAGCATGGTATCGCGCAATTTGTGAGACCCTTCCAATTGAAAGCCGCAAAACGAACGACATTATCTGTGAACTTTTTAAAGCAGGTCGCGAGTATGTTTCGCTAAGTGACTTGGCTGGGAAAGCCGAGATATCAAATACCTCTGAATTATGCTTTTTGTTGTCAAATTTAGCACGAAAAATGTGTGACTCTATACCTTATGAAC
>NZ_LWGJ01000741.1:0-708 GCF_001635845.1 Oleiphilus sp. HI0132
CAGCCGCCGGTATTCCTGGAGAGGCCGTCGCCAACACAATGATTCTAGACTACGGTGACCCACAGTCTTTAAAGTATATCGAAGAAAACGCCGATGACATCGCTGCTGTTCTGATCGAACCTGTACAAAGCCGAAACCCAGAACTTCAGCCTAAAGAGTTCGTTCAAGAGTTAAGGAGCTTATGCGATCAAAATGAGATGGCCCTTATATTCGATGAAGTCATTACAGGTTTCCGCCTCGGACCACGAGGAGCTCAAGGCCATTTCGATATTCCAGCAGATATCGCAACCTACGGTAAGATTATCGGTGGAGGTATGCCAATTGGTGTTATTGGAGGCAAGTCCAAGTATATGGACGCCTTAGATGGTGGCCAATGGCGATATGGTGATGACTCATCGCCCGAAGTTGGCGTAACCTACTTTGCGGGAACCTTTGTACGCCACCCACTCGCGATGGCTGCAGCAAATGCAGTATTAGATAAACTAATAGCCGAGCCTAGCATACAGCAGGATTTGGGCAACAAGACCGCTGCAATGGTCGAGCAAATGAACCTGTACGCAAGCCAACGACATGCTCCGATCAAAGTCGTGAACTGCCAGTCCCTATTCCGTTTTAAAATTCCCCAAGATATCGCTTACGAGGAACTAATATTTACGCTGTTGAGAGAAAAAGGAATCCATATATGGGATGCACGCCCATGTTTCCTTA
>NZ_LWGJ01000742.1:0-933 GCF_001635845.1 Oleiphilus sp. HI0132
AATATATAAATAACGGCATAATTCCCGCTTACTTCAGTGAGTGCAAGAACGCACTAAAATTATTCTAAGGGAGTTTACACATGAAAAAACTAAAACCAGCATTAGTCGCTACAATGCTATGCGGCTCATCAGCAGCATTCGCTGTACCATTTAGCTATGACGCGATAGACGTTCCAGAAAGAATCCCTCAAGACGGAACAGCAGGTAACACCTACAGCTTTATCTTTAATACAGTTGGCGCCTCTGGAACCATCGCAGACCTAAATGTTTACATTGATATTGAACACACTTGGATGCAAGACCTAGATATCTTTATCACAAACACTTTTACAGGTACCGAAGTGCAGCTATTCGACCAGTATGGTGGCTCAGGTGATAACCTAGCTCAAGTCACTTTTGATGACGAAGCAGGAACTCATATAAGCACTGTCGCAGCGCCTTTTGGCCCAGGAACCTTCCAGGGCACTGAATTGCTTTCAGCATTTGATGGCGAGTCACTCAGCACTGTATGGCAACTTACCATCTTCGATAGATTAGCTGGCGACACAGGTACTCTTAATGCTTGGGGTATCAGTGGTGATACTGCCGACTCTGTGTCAGTAGCCGAGCCAGGTACTCTTGCTTTGCTTGGTCTTGGACTAGCAGGCCTTGGCTTTACTCGTAGAAGAGTTTAAGCATGATTTGCTGCCTCTGCATTAGAGGCAGCAACCTTCCGGCAAACATTGGTAGCTGGCCATTAATGTTGGCCGAATAAACCAGCTCTCAATAAGTAACGCTATACTTTACACCTCTACTTACTTAATCGCCAAGAGCAGTGCTTGTTCAGCCAAATCTTCAATTGATATTTCTCCATCCCGCTTATACCAGGTAGTCGTCCAGCTTAATGCTCCAGTTAAGAAACGACGTAAAATAAAAGTATCCGCCTTAATCTGC
>NZ_LWGJ01000743.1:0-900 GCF_001635845.1 Oleiphilus sp. HI0132
AAAGTTGGCGCGCCAAATGTTGAGGGTGCAAAAGTAACGGCTGAGGTTGTTGATCATGGTCGTCACGAGAAGGTACGTATCTTGAAGTTCAAGCGTCGTAAGCACCACATGAAGAGAATGGGTCACCGTCAGTGGTATACTGAGGTGAAAATTACTGGAATTAAAGGCTAACACTGAGTTTATGGTCGCTCTCAGGAGCAATTAAACCGGTTTAGATACGAACAGACAATAGGAGTAGGATAATGGCTCATAAGAAGGCGGGTGGTAGTACCCGCAACGGTCGCGATTCGGAGTCGAAACGTTTAGGTGTTAAGCGATTCGGTGGTGAAGTAGTTAAAGCAGGCAACATTATTGTGCGTCAACGTGGTACACGTTTCCACGCAGGCGATAATGTTGGTTGTGGTAAGGATCATACATTGTTTGCAACATCTGGTGGTGTTGTGAAGTTTGTAACAAAAGGTCCTTTGAACCGCAAATATGTGACGGTTGAAGCTGCGGAGTAAGCAGTCGTTACGGATTTGGAAAAGGCTCCGCTGTGCGGAGCTTTTTTTTTGCAATTTATTTGCTGATCGACTTTATTTTCCTTATAGGGTCAAATGTTGGTCGTTGGGTACTAATCTAAGGGGTGTGCAATGAAGTTTGTTGATGAAGCGACAATTGGAGTAGAGGCTGGTAAAGGTGGTAACGGTTGCTTGAGCTTTCGTCGAGAGAAGTACATTCCGAAGGGTGGGCCTGATGGTGGAGATGGCGGAGACGGCGGTTCAGTTATTCTGGTGGCAAGTGAGTCGCTGAATACTTTGGTCGATTATCGTTATGTCAGGCATTATCGCGCTCAATCTGGTGAGCAGGGTGCCGGGCGTAATTGTACTGGAGCAAAGGGTGAGAGTTTGTTTCTTCAGG
>NZ_LWGJ01000744.1:0-253 GCF_001635845.1 Oleiphilus sp. HI0132
ATAATGGCTCATAAGAAGGCGGGTGGTAGTACCCGCAACGGTCGCGATTCGGAGTCGAAACGTTTAGGTGTTAAGCGATTCGGTGGTGAAGTAGTTAAAGCAGGCAACATTATTGTGCGTCAACGTGGTACACGTTTCCACGCAGGCGATAATGTTGGTTGTGGTAAGGATCATACATTGTTTGCAACATCTGGTGGTGTTGTGAAGTTTGTAACAAAAGGTCCTTTGAACCGCAAATATGTGACGGTTGAAG
>NZ_LWGJ01000745.1:0-807 GCF_001635845.1 Oleiphilus sp. HI0132
CTTCGCGCGTTGCTAGTCCAGGAAGAATTTCTTCTGCCGAGAAATCACCTGAGTTTACAAGCTCTATTTCAGCTTTTAAGGGTTGGTTAAGTGCAGACGTTACAGTCGCCTCACCAATTCCAAGAGCGAAAACAGACTCAGCAATCAATACACCGAGTAGTGATAGAGCAAAGGCCAGCTTGCGTATCATCACTTATTATCCTTTATTATTTCTAACTTAAAAAAACAGTTCACTTATCTACTACCTTATAAAACTCTTCTACTCTACTCACACAAACAGGCATAGCCCATAAAACAAGGTATACAGGTAAAGAGGATTTTTTAAACACTGTAGATTAAGAAACCGCCACATTTTATTGCTTTTATTGGAAAAAATTCTGCAATATCCAATAAAGTATTGTTTAAACAAGCAGAATTATCAACAAATCTTTGTGTTTAGATTTGTTAAGTTTAAGTTTCATAAAAATGCACAACGAATACTGAACAATTAACGATCAATACGCATACAACCTGAACCAAACAGGAAGCTTTTCAAACGAAGGCTCTCCATGCAATGGCCCAAGTACTCGAAGCGTGATAGGTAATTTGGCTTGCCCTAGGGATTTACTTAACACTGCTACCTGAACCTCACCTTTTGTACGCAACTGATCCCAAAGCACTTTGGTTGGCTTCAGTTCTTGATCTGCATAGACAACCAAATATAGCTCAGAGGCTTCTACCGACTCAATATACCGGGCTATTGCCTCCGCTTGGTTTTTCGTAACATCACCCTCGCCCATGGAAGACCCGTTAAGCCAGACACCAACT
>NZ_LWGJ01000746.1:0-309 GCF_001635845.1 Oleiphilus sp. HI0132
GTCAAAATCAGATAAACAAAATAAAAATTATTGTATGGTTTATTGCGTCGTTTCTGAGTTCTTAACAATAAATTAAGAGCATAAGGTCAAAAGACTAAAAGCAAAAATCATATAACCAGGCCATCTTTCGGATCTTCGTTTTCTGTCACCGTTTATGCAAAGAAACGCATAAACGTCGCCATAAAACTCATCCCGCAAATGGCGGCGTTATATTTCAGGGAGAATTCAGTGCACGATTTTGTAGGCCGATGGAAAATTAAGTTAATGACAACTTGGCCTCAAGACTACGTTGACCTCGATGAACCCGGT
>NZ_LWGJ01000747.1:0-764 GCF_001635845.1 Oleiphilus sp. HI0132
ATTTTGGTGGGATTGTTTTGGAATGGTGTGGGGGCGCTTACGCTGGCCTTACAGACCGAGGTTAAGTGGTCGTGGGTACTTCCTTTGGTTTTGGGGGCTTTAGCTGGAGGCTACCTTGGAGCGCATCTATCGATCGCCAAAGGAAATAAAATTGTTAAGCGCTGTTTTGAAGTAGTGACCATTTTGGTTGGGGTGTCTTTGCTGGTGTAGAGACAGATACTCATCTGCCAGCAAACAAACTTGTCTAGGTCGCAGGCCGCTCCGTGACCTCTGTGGTGAGTGCTTATCTGGGTTTCGTTCTTTAAGAGATCAAACACTTGAACCACAGAGAACACCGAGCGCTTCGCTGCACAGAGAAGACATGGAGAAAAACATTTTTAGTTTTTATCTCTTCTCTGTGTAGGCCGAAGGCCTCTCTGTACCCTCTGTGGTTAATGGTTTTTTGGGTTTAGTTCTTTAAGAGATCAAACACTTGAACCACCGAGAACTTCGCTGCACAGAGGTTATGATCAATCAAGCAATCCCAAACTGTGATCTATATGCAGAAACGGCATCCGCGTACTGCGATAAACTTGCATCATCCTGAATGTAGTCTAATACTTGAGTTAAGTTGACGATACTGGCGACTGGGATATTAAAGTCTCTTTCGACCTCTTGAATGGCAGACAACTCGCCCTGACCCTTTTCCTGGCGGTCAAGTGCAATCAGAACACCTGCTGGCTCCGCACCTGCGGCCTCAATGATTTTGATCACTTCGCGAATTG
>NZ_LWGJ01000748.1:0-9938 GCF_001635845.1 Oleiphilus sp. HI0132
CTTCAGTCCACTCAATAAAGCTCAATTGATCTAAAGCAAGGCTCGCCTCTAGCAAGCCTGATACGCTCATAGTTATTAAAAAACAGCTATAAACAAAGTAGTTATAAGCAAGATAGTCAGTAGTAAAATAACAACGACAGAGGCTAGAGCTCTATGCGCTATTTCCATGCACCGCTTTCCTTCGTATTATTACTCTCATCAACATTCCTTGCGACCGTCACGCAAAGCAATGAATTGAAACCACTAACGATGTGCGTGTTTGACTTCGTCGGCAACGATGGCCCCATCCATAAAGAAATGAAAGAGTACAAGATTGACGCGGTTCGCTGGGGTGTTGACCTTTCATTCAAGCTCTATACCGATGACCGGGTCGCCTCAGAAGAATTCAAAAATGGCGTATGCGACATGCTCAACCTGCCAGGCATTCGGGCACGTGAATACAATGATTTTACCGGCTCTCTAAACGCTTTAGGCGCGCTGCCAACCTATGAACATCTAGGCATGGCTATTAAATCGATAAGCAGCCCGAGAGGTGCAAAGATTATGCGCAAAGGGGATTACGAAATCGTCGGTATTGCGCCCATTGGCGCTGTATTCTTATTTGTAAATGATAAGAACATTCATGCCCCGAAAGACCTGTCAGGAAAGCGTATTACCGTGCTCGATAACGCCCCGGAAACCGCACATATCGCAACTCGAATAGGTATGACACCCGTCGCATCTGGCATTCGTAATGCCCTGCAAAAATTTAACAACCGCGCCGTCGATGTCACCGGAGCACCTGCCCTGGCATATGAACCAATGGAGATCTACAAAGGCCTCGCGCCGAATGGAGGCATCATTAATTGGCCAAAGCTACAAATAACCATGCAACTGATCCTTCGCTGGAAAAAAGTACCTGAGGGCTTTGGTCAGAAATCTCGTGACCTGATGACAAATAAGTACCCGGCTCAAATTAAAAAAATTGTAGAAAGCGAGCAAACCATTCTTAAAAATTACTGGATCAATATTTCCCAAGAAACCAAAGACAAATGGAACGAGTTCTTTAGAAAAAGCCGCATTGCGCTACGAGAAGAAGGCGTTTATAACCGCAAAGCCCTCACCTTGTTTAGAAAGATCCGCTGTAAGATGGATGCCAGCTTGGCGGAGTGTACATCCAAAGATAAGGAGTAAGCTCCCATTCGTTTGAGGCACTAGCTAACGGGCCTATTCTTAAGCGGTATCGCAAAAACTAAAAACCGCTCTTCAGCCCCGGCTGTTAAGGTATCAAACGGGTAGCAAGTCGCGAGTATCATCAAATTCTCAACCGATGGCTCCAATTCCGGGAGTAACCAATTCTGGTTAACCACCTCCGTATTAATAATTTGATAGTCACTGCGCTTGCCATCTGCAGTTGTAATCACAAACACATCATTTAACTTCAGATCTTTTAAAAACCTGAAATGGGTGTCTCGATGGCCACTCAAAATACTAAAATCTAAACCCAGGCCACCATCGACATAATCATTCATACCCGGCCCAAACGCTAATACTCGCCCGCTATCACCATGAAGTACGACTTGTTGAACACCAAGGCTGGGCACACTTAGCTCTGCAACCGGCCAGGTGTCAGCCCAGGGCCAGGGGCGAACTCGCTCTTCGCCTAGCAAAGTTCGCGACCAAGCCTGTTCGATCAAATACTGACTTAACCAGGCTTTAGCCGCTATTTTGGCACCACCACCAAGCTGAACAATTGCCGTGAGCGATAGGGCGATTAGCAATACAAACAGTAAAGATTTCTTTAGCATAGCGCCTTCCCTTTTCGCTTAGTCATGCCTTTCGATAGATATAACAACACCGTCACCAACAAAAGCGCCACCAAGCCGACATAAAGCTGAAACCAAAGACCACTAGAGGTCTGCGCGAGTCGTAGCGTTTGCGCCCTGTTAAGTCCCGCAAGCTTGCCCTGTGCCCAGCCTTCTGGAAGATTAGCGGGAATCTTTTGATGTTCCATCGCCACACCTGACCTTTGTGGAGTAACATCCACAGCAACCAGACTGGTAAACTTACTCACCAGACGATGCTCAAGTGCCAAGTCAGTCATCTCTTTCTGCACGAGTGCTTTATGCTCAGGTTCAGACTCACGATAGAGCGTTAGTAAATGCTCAATCTTTCTTCGCGCCCACTCGATGGCGATACCTTTTTGTCTACCATCCGCTATATCAGCCTCTAAAAACTGCCTCTGTAGCGATAGCCGCATATAGACATCGCGTCCGGCGATTTTCCCTGACAGCGTCGCATATTCAGGCATATGCTCTGCTCTAAATGCTGCATACAAAGGCTCACCTGCGTAGACATCGGGTAAGGGGCTCGGAAGCATCTCGACCTCATAACCCTGGAAGTCTATCGACACATCACTTAGGGCCGGTGCTGCCAGGCGAGTAAATAACTCGCTTATCCTTTCTTCAACACTCTCTGGCTGAGAAATGTAAGTAAAAGAACCACGACCGGCCTGTGCTGCCTTGCGCATAAAGTAGCTGTTCGGGGCAGACCCTATACCCACCGTAAACAAACGACTATGGCCAAGCTCTTGCCGGATCATGGTAAACAGTTCCGCTTCGTTACTGACAGCACCGTCGGTGATAAAGACAACTTGCCGAAGTGCTGACAGAGATTCCTCAGAACTTTGAAGCGCGATATTCAAGGCTGGTAGCATGTTAGTACCACCATTCGCATTGAGCTGATTCACTTTGTGTCTTGCGATTGATAAGTTACGAGCAGAAGCTTGCTGACTGATAGGAAACAAAGACATAGCACGATTGTTAAACCAGATCAGGTTAAAGAAGTCATCTTCTTCTAACTGGTCGAGCGCTTTTAACAAGGCCACTTTAGCCTGTTGTATCGAAGCACCCTGCATACTACCCGAAACATCCAGCACCAAAACCAGATTTCGATCTTGAGAGTCATCCTCAGCGAATTTCTCCTGGGGCGGCATCACCATCAATAAGCCATACTGGTCTTCATCATGGCCATCAGAACTCGGCTCGTGCATCACCGTCACAGTGGGTTGCGATGCGGCCTCTGGTTGCCAGCTGAGCAGAAAGTCTCGATTGGAAAGCTCTGCCTCCCCTGTAAGCTCAATTTGGTAGCGGCTTGAATCAAGCTTGTTAATACTCACTTGATGACTATTACTCTCAGGCGCATTGATAGGAATGCCAGCATCGATATCCAGCCTAATACTTAGCGGGTTGCCTGCTTTCTCTGCCAAGCGTCGATAGTGATTTTCTGGGAAGACAAAGTCCTTTTGCAGACTAGCGCGACTGCCCTCCTCGACTGTCGGTGTATATGTAGGTGTTGAAACCATGGGGAAGCGTAAATCGTATTGCCCAGCTTTATAATCTAGCCATTGTTGATACTCGAACTCTACCGTGACACTTTCATTTGGCCCGATATTAGTGAGCTGAGTTCGAAATCGATTACTTCGACGATGCGATAAGAGGCTGGCCTTTTTTCCCTCTTTGCGAGCCTTGGCAAAGGTTTTAGCTGCCTGCTTTTTTTCCTGAACCTGTCCTTCGACCACTCTGTCACCAATATGCAATCTTAGTTGGTCAACTGCAGCGGTCTCGGGTAAGGGATAGCTATATTCGCCTTCCACCCATAAATCACTGGGGTTATAAAATTCTTGTTTAACGCTCACTCGAGATATCGGCCCCACGACCTGAATACTGACATGAGTCCTCAGCTGCAGAGCCGAGAAATCCTCTTGTTCTTGCTCTGTTAGCGCTTCTGCCTCTTGCCCTTCTATAGGGCTCAACCATAAAGAGCTGTAGCTTTTGCTAGCGTCATGCTCAGACGCCAAGACACTCTGGGATAACATCCAAAGATAAAAAACAAAACTCAAAGCACAAACTTCTGCCACGCTACGCCAGCCTCGGGTTCTAAAAATAGAGCATGAATTATCGAGATAGTGTTTATTCTCTAGAGCTCGCATATGACCTCCAACTAAGTAAAGTCCGTTGATCAAAAACATTATTCACGCCCTAGCGACATATAATGTCGCCATGGCGTTTAGCTGCATTCAAATAAGAACTTTCACTGACTTAATTCTGCAAGCGACGTACTTTCAATCACTTGCGAAGGTTCTATTGGCTCCTCTTTTGTTGAAATCATTTCTTGAGAAATATTTTGGCTGAACTCGATAGCTACTCGACGATCTAAAATTGCATTGCCCTCATCACCTTCAGCCACGTGAGCCATGCTTTCACCGACTGACTTAATCACAATACGCTCTGCCGAAATACCTTGTGCGAGCAAGGCATCTTTCACGCCTTGTGCCCTAGCTTGGGATAGTTCTTGATTGAATATCGCCGGGCCACTTTGGTCGCTAAAGCCTGTCAAAGTTATCTGTAGATGAGGATAGCGCTGTAAGAACTCCGCCATACTGGAAATACGATCGCTAACATATGAGGGGACACGCGCTTGGCCTTTTTCAAAGTAGATCTCTTGGGTATAGGCACTCAAAAGATTCGACAAATCGCTCTGTTCCAAGGTTTGAACCTTGCTCGCCAACTCAGCTTGTAAGTCATTTAATTTTTCAGTTTGATGGTGATGGCGACGCTTTAGCTCACCTAACTTAGCCCTGGTTGCTCTTAGCTTTTCCATCTCTGTGTTCAAGTCATTGGAGCTAGACGTCACTAAGTTCGCTTGTTCGTGCAACTGTTCCTGAGCCTCTTCAAGCGCCTCGTGCTGATCTTGCCCCCAACCAAAAGCACCACCCAAGCTAGCACCTATAGCAATACCCGGAGGGCCTGCAATAATGCCGCCTAAGACAGAGCCAATGCCCAGCCCCCAATAGGTTGACTCATTACTTTCTGCACTCGTTTGTACTGCCAGCTCATTAGCAAAAGGTGCTGAACTCATACTAGCGAGCAATACCAGGCTGGCGATTTTCGATTTATTCATTATTTGCTTCATAGTGATCTCCACTTAATCTATTTAAGAAACGATATCTGGCACCTGAGTGCTTGCCGTATCGATGAGACTATTGAAACAATTTGCCGTATTTAGGTAATGGAGAGCTTATGAAGCGCTCTGGAAGAAAAAGGCGAGTAAAGGAGAGAAAGCTTAGCTTCGCTTTGACTCTCTGGATAAAGCAGGGCTGTCATGGAGAAGTTATGGAGATCGTCACTTCGTGGCGTAAAAATCATCCATTCTGCGTTATAGTAAGCACTCTGGTTTTATCTATAAGCCCTTTAGGAAAGCTGCAGAATGTCCTACCACATTGCGATCGTTGAAGATGATATCGACCAGCAACAAAATTACGCCGACTCATTGAAGCGCAAAGGCTTTAGCACAAGCTGCTACGACAATGTTGAGGATGCCTTAAACGGTATAAAGAATAATCCACCCGATATGGTATTACTCGATGTGGTACTGGGCGAAGATGAAGATGGAGGTTTTACCATCTGCCGACGCCTGATTGATGGCGGGAGTAAACTACCCGTTATATTCCTAAGTGAGCGTTCTGATGAAATTGACCAGGTGTTCGGTTTGCGCCTTGGCGCTTGGGACTATCAAACCAAGCCAATTTCGTTAGCACTGCTAGCTGAACGAATTAAAAGCCTACAGCGCATTCACCAAGCGCGCATAGAAACCATTGAGCCTTCAACCTCCAGCTCAAGCTCTGAACTATCGATTGATGAAGAAAAGTCTTATGTATCCTGGCATGGGCAATCTATTCCTTTAACGCTAACAGAGTTCCGTCTGTTTTATGCAATTTATCAAGCTGGCTCAGAAGGTATTGATTACCAAGCTTTGGCAGAAAGCACCATGCAGCGCCTCGTTACTAACGGTACCATTAACAGCCATATTAAAAATATCCGCAAAAAGTTTAATGCAACAAAGGTTGAGTTTAAGCATATTCGCAACAAACCGGGCTTCGGCTATCGCTGGGAACAAAGCTAATGCCTGGCTTCGGAATAAAAGCTCAAGTCGCGGTGCTCAGTTTGGCTATGTTAGCCATTCCACTCGTTGCTTATAATTATTGGCAACAGATCAAAGAAGCAAGTTTGAGTACTCAGGCCCATATTCAAGAGATTGAAGCCAAAGCCATCGCTACCAATTTACTCGCCACTCAAAAAGATATTCCCACCCTGCTTGCAGCGAACGAAAGCAGTGAGCTCCATAAGCACGCCTTGGCAGCACCGGTTTTACAGACATCATTGCGACTGGATGGCGAGCTAAGTGATTGGCCAGAAAAGCTGGTTGAATCATCTCGCCTTGCCTATGATAAGCGCTATAGACAAACCAATACGACAGATTCTCCTGAAGCGGCTTTTACCTTACAACTGGCTCAAACCCAGCATTACCTTTACGCAGCTATCGCCGTCACTGACGAACTAGTCAGTTATCGCCGCAACCACCTTCGGCTCGATTATAGTGATCATATTCGCTTAAGTTATCGCGCACCAGAAGGCCATATTGAACGCATCATTCTTCCTGCTGAACATGAAGGCCCCTTAGCGAGTTACTTCAGTAATCATGAATGGGAATACGGTATCGCACCCAGTACTGAGATCGAAAGTCACCAGACAGGCATTCAAGGCTTTTGGCGACGTTCTGAGTCAGGCTATGTTGTTGAATTTCGCCTTCCCCTAAGCCAATTAGATACCCAAGGAGCAGAACTGCATATTGCAGTTGTCGATGTCGACCAGCAGCCCTCCCTTGGTCCCAAGGCAATTATCTCGACACTACCGTCTGAGTTGGCAGGTCAATTTAACCCTCTAGAACTTCATGCAAGAGAGCTACAGCGAGTCATTGACCAGCTGAAGTCCAACTACGCGCATTTAGGCATCTACGACCGCCGGGGCCGCGAGTGGGCCTTTGCAGCAAGAGACAAAGGCGGCTTTGAACTTGATCAAGACTGCCTAAACAATGCCTTGAAGGGTAGCGTTCAGCAATACCAGCATATGAAAGGCGACGCTCCGGACTCCAGAATAACGACCTGTTACCCAATCATTAAGGATAATAAAGCCATAGGCCTAGTCGTCATCGATGAAGCTGCCAGCCATGTACTTGAACAACACAAAACCAGACTACAAGCTATTGCAATTAAAACCGGCGCTATCATTGCCCTGATCATCGCACTGATGTTTATCTATGCCCTCATTCTGGCCCAACGCATCACCAAATTAAGCCACAGTGCCCACAATGCTATTGACGGGCAAGGCCGAATCATCAGCACTGACAATATCTCTAGTAAAACAGCACCCGATGAATTGGGGGACTTGTCACGCAGCATCAGCAGCTTGCTTAAGCAGCAACAATCCTATACGCAGTTTTTAGAACGCATGCCACAAACACTTCGCCACGAGATTTCCAACCCACTTAACAAGCTCAGAACCTCGCTAGAGAACCTAATCGATGACAGGCCTGAACTAAAAGATAATACTTATGTTAAAAAACTCGATGCCGGGGTTGATCAAATAAGCAAGATCTCACAACAGCTCACTGAAGCGGCTAGCCTTGAAAATGCATTGCAAAATGAACATTTAGCAAGCCTGAACCTAAGCGAGTTTTTAGAAGATTACTGCTCATCCTGGGAGGGCCTACGAACCGAACAACCCAATAAAGTGGTGTGGGTGATGGCGGAAAGCTCTAGGCTCGAACAACTACTCGATAAACTTCTGGATAACGCCTTTGGTTTTTGTTCAGATGACGGCAAGGTATGCCTTCGCTTGATCGATAACGACTTAGAAACCTTGATTGAGGTCGAGAATGATGGGCCAACGATTACCGAAGGAAAAATGAATGAACTCTTTGCGCCAATGACTTCTACACGTTCGGAGGGTGGTGAAGTACATCTTGGGCTTGGGCTTCATGTCGCCAGAATCATTGCCGATCACCATCGAGCAACGCTCAAGGTCAGAAACCGTAAAGATGAAACAGGTGTCGTGTTCACCCTGATATTCAGAAAGCTATAGCTTTATAGTTACCTAAATAACTATAAAGCTAAGCGCAATGTCGAGCCGCCTCAAAAAGAGCTATCTATTTATTGAACTCAACGAGCACGACGACGCAGTGAAGCCGGCTTGAAATGACGTGAACTCGGTGCTTCGTCATCAAAAACTACCGCACGCTTCTCTTCTGAAGACAGACCGTTGGCACTATATCTTTGCGATCGTAAATCATGATAAACATTCACGCTCGCCGCTGTACCGGGAAGCTCATAATAGTTTTTCATTAGCGCCATACTCACACGCCATAGCTCATCATACTTATCATACTGATCAACCAATGAGATACCCCAGCTATCTTCATCAACATAGTACACTCGTTCTTTATAGACATGACGAACCCCCTTCTTTAGTTTCGCTTTCACCACGTGTACTCGATGCAACTCCCAGCGAATATACTCAGGGTTGAGGTGCCCCGCTAAAACCAGGTCTGCATACTCCACCCCTTCAGCGTCAACCTTATAATTATTATATGGGATAAAATATTCTTTCAAACCAACATACTCCCAGTTATAACGATCGGGAGCACCGTTATACATATCCGTATCGTCAGCAGTTCGTGTGTTATCTGATGATGCAATCGGTGAATCGTAAGCTAAGTTCGGTGCCCGCCTAACTCTGCGCTGACCAGAACTATAATCCCACACCTGACGCTCCTCTTTTATCTGATCAAGAGTTTCGTGCACTAACAAAGCGCCACCCGCTAAACGCGCGGGCGCTTTATTAAACGCAAGAAAGTAGAAAAGAATATTGTTTAGCTTCTTAAAACTCCCATTAGGTTTATGGAAATTGAATAATATTTCGTATTGCTTCGTAATCGGTGTGAATGCACCATTTCGCTGAACCGCCACTTCCGTTGCACTTTTGGTGAGAAAAACACCTCTCCAGCGCGTCAAATGGTTCCACATAACCTGTAAAGCCTTGTCATCACTGCTGCCATGCAAAATTGGAAATGGCACGCCACCAAAAGCATTTTCGAAGCCCTGGCCATTATCGAGAAGCTCTGAGGTAAGGGCATTCTTACGCGTATTCTTGCTGACCCACTCTGGCAAGGAGTGTGAGCGATGAGTAGGATAAACGTTTATTTTAAAAGTCTCTGGGTAAGTCTCAAACATTTTATACTGACCTGGAGTCAGCTTTTTCTTGTAGTCTTTGTAATTGCTCTGGTCGATCGAGAACTTAATTTCATCGTCGGCGAAGGGGTCGACATGAGGAAAACCGTTGCCCTTAAACCCATCTGGCACCTCGGTAATACCACCATCCCAAGCAGGAATTGTTTTGTATTGATTACTTTCTTTAACTGAGCCAAAAGGAGTCAAAGATACGCCTAATTCAGCTGCGGCCTCCGAAGAAACTTTTGCTTGCGCATTAAAGGACAGCATGGCTATAACAGTTAAACCTAAGAAAGATAAGGATTTTCCATTCATATTCTACACCTTACCTGCTTAATTTGAGGCTTTATAAATTACTTGAACAACGGCAATAGCGAAGCTTGATAAACTCAAAGCATACTAATGGAGCAAGCCGGAACTAATTAGTATAGGAAGGAAAACCTTATTTTCCCAACCCACTGTTTTAAACCTGAGTGAATATTTATATCAACACTAGTCTCTTTGACATTTATGCATCGCCTCTATCATCAAGTGACTAAATCTCTTCATCTACTTCAACATTCGTACTTGTTGAACTAAGATTATCTAATACCTTCACTTTCTACAAATCTTCATTATGAAAACAGCGGAGAATTTCCTATGTACCAAAATTTTGTATCTTCTTTTTTACTTGTTTGCGTTCTAGTATTCGGCTCGGGTTCAGTGCTTGCAGATAAACACGGTCGCTCACAGTGGGTAGACATCAGCAGTGACAAAAAACCATTTAACAAGAATTGTGACTACAAAGTTTGGGTTCTTGAAGACAAGGAGTGGGCTGAGACCTGGTACCTAG
>NZ_LWGJ01000749.1:0-257 GCF_001635845.1 Oleiphilus sp. HI0132
ACTTGTCTAGGTCGCAGGCCGCTCCGTGACCTCTGTGGTGAGTGCTTATCTGGGTTTCGTTCTTTAAGAGATCAAACACTTGAACCACAGAGAACACCGAGCGCTTCGCTGCACAGAGAAGACATGGAGAAAAACATTTTTAGTTTTTATCTCTTCTCTGTGTAGGCCGAAGGCCTCTCTGTACCCTCTGTGGTTAATGGTTTTTTGGGTTTAGTTCTTTAAGAGATCAAACACTTGAACCACCGAGAACTTCGCTG
>NZ_LWGJ01000750.1:0-607 GCF_001635845.1 Oleiphilus sp. HI0132
CTCACCACCTACATTACAGCGCTCTTCCTGAATGGGCACAGAGTGCGGGCATGATCATGTCCCTAGTCCTACTAGCTCCATCATGGGGTGGTATGATCAACGGTATGATGACGCTTTCTGGTGCATGGCATAAACTACGTACTGACCCAGTACTACGTTTCTTGGTTGTATCGCTTTCTTTCTATGGCATGTCTACTTTCGAAGGTCCGATGATGTCTATCAAGACTGTAAACGCGCTATCTCACAACACTGACTGGACTATTGGGCACGTTCACTCTGGTGCACTCGGTTGGGTAGCGATGATTTCTATCGGTGCGGTTTATCACTTGATTCCAAAGCTTTATGGCATTAAAGAAATGTATAGCACGTCTATGATCAACCTACACTTCTGGTTAGCGACTGCCGGCACGGTTCTATACATCGCCGCAATGTGGGTAAACGGTATTATGCAGGGCCTAATGTGGCGTGCAGTAAACAATGACGGTACCCTTACCTACAGCTTTGTAGAGTCTTTAGAAGCAAGTCATTCTGGTTATCTTGTTCGTGCAATTGGTGGTGCTATCTTCTTGTCAGGTATGCTTATCATGGCCGTGAACGTTTGGCTAAC
>NZ_LWGJ01000751.1:0-319 GCF_001635845.1 Oleiphilus sp. HI0132
CTCATTGACACTTACATCTAAATGCCGACGATAGTACTGGCAGCGCTCTAGTTCCTGTTCACCTTCAAAAACATGATAAATTTCATCTCCGTCCAACGATGCTAAAGCACCAGCATCGACACCTAAACGCTCATTGATAATCAAGGTTGGCCTATTTTTGGCAACTTCATAAGATGCCCTTAGGGTAGATATTCGCTCACCCGTATCGCTATCGTAGCTGTGCTCATAAACTCGGACTATCGTGTCATCACCAAAGGGGAAAAATCTTACTTCATGGCCTGCTACATATAATGTGTCGTAATCAGGGCCTTCGTTTAGG
>NZ_LWGJ01000752.1:0-476 GCF_001635845.1 Oleiphilus sp. HI0132
CAATAAGAAAGGTATTACTGGGTTGATTACCTTTGTGCTCCATATGCTTGGCTATGAGTTTGGCTTTGGGTTCGTCGTAACCCCTATTTAATAATTCTTGAAAAGCCTGCCTTTCACTACGCCCCTGCATCAAGGCTTGAGTTTGGCTCAGGCAGTTAGCCAATAACATCTTATGATGAGAGCCTGATGGGTGATGCGTATCAAGCGTAGCAATGAAGTCACATGGGATTAGTTTAGTGCCCTGATGCAATAACTGGTGGAAAGCATGTTGGCCGTTAGTTCCAGTACCCCCCCATATTATAGGGCCTGTATGGTAAGTAAGAGCTTTACCTTTTGTAGATACGTGTTTGCCGTTACTCTCCATATCTAATTGCTGGAGGTGATCAGGAAGAAAGCTCAGATACTGATCATAAGGCATTACGGCATGTGAGTCGGCGCCAAAGAAACTGTGGTACCAAATGCCTAGCATTGCCATC
>NZ_LWGJ01000753.1:0-237 GCF_001635845.1 Oleiphilus sp. HI0132
AACCAAACGCTTTTGGGCGAGTTTGGTTTGCTTCTACTGTGCTGCATCGCCGTGGTAAAAATTGTGGTAACGGGCATTAGCATTGGCTTGGGGATGCCAAGTGGACTTGTGGGCCCAATTCTCTTTATTGGTGCAACCGTTGGCGGCGTATTTGGCCTAATCGCTGAATGGATTATGCCTGAAACCGCCTCCTCAGCTGGCTTCTACGCTATGTTGGGTATGGGTGCGATGATGGGT
>NZ_LWGJ01000754.1:0-684 GCF_001635845.1 Oleiphilus sp. HI0132
AGTGCATTTCTTTTATGCGTTTTACAGGCAAAGCCCGAATGTATTCTTGCGGATCAAATTTGTGGTTCATTGCGCTGACATAGATATTATTCACATCACATAAAATATCGCAGTCAGCCTGCTCGGCGACCTCGGACAAAAACTGCACTTCTGCCATCGCATCAACTGTAAAACTTAAATAGCTCGAAACATTTTCGACCAATATACGACGTCCCAGATAATTCTGAACTTGGTCAATTCGTGAGACGATATGCTTAATTGCCTCCATGGTATAAGGCATGGGAAATAGTTCATTACCATGTACGCCATCAAAAGAAGCCCAACACAAGTGATCAGACACCAGCGTTGGTTGAAAGCGTTCTATAAGTGACTTTAAGCGTTTGAGGTAGGATTGATCTAAGGGATCAGTTGAGCCTAAAGACATGCCGACACCATGAAAGGTAACCGGGTATAAATCCCGAACCTGCTCCAGGTAATCAAGAGGCTGACCACCGTCGCTCATATAATTGTCGCTTAGTGCTTCAAACCAGGGGATATCAGGGCGTGAATTCAGAATCGTTTGATAGTGTGCAGAACGTAAACCTATACCTGCACCCTGAAGCGCTTGTGGCTCAGGAGAAGCAGGATGATCGGTTGGCATTCCCTGCGATAAGATGTTATTCATCAGTTAATGCCACCGATAGA
>NZ_LWGJ01000755.1:0-882 GCF_001635845.1 Oleiphilus sp. HI0132
CTGTAATGTAGGTGGTGAGCGCCTGCCCATACATATAAAGAAATCAGTGACCAGAAATGAATAATAGATAGTCTGTAAGAATAAACTGGCTTGCCAGTCTGTTTAGGAACGAAGTAGTACATAATGCCCAAGAAGCCTGCCGTCAGGAAGAAACCAACAGCATTATGGCCATACCACCACTGCATCATCGCATCGACAGTACCTGCGTAAGCAGAGTAGGACTTCCAGAACGTGACTGGAATGGCCATGCTATTCCCGATGTGTAGAATCGCGACAGTGATAATAAATGCGCCATAGAACCAATTTGCAACATAAATGTGCTTGGTCTTACGCTTCATTATGGTACCAAAAAAGAGGACGCCATAGGCTATCCAAACTAAGGTGATTAGAATATCGATCGGCCACTCAAGCTCTGCGTATTCTTTTGCGCTAGTAATGCCTAGTGGCAAAGTGATCGCTGCTAGAACGATGACCGCTTGCCAGCCCCAGAACATGAATGACGCGAGGGTGTCCGAGACCAGGCGTGCTTGGCAAGTCCGCTGCACCACATAAAACGATGTAGCAAATAGAGCACTACCCCCAAAAGCAAAGATAACTGCGTTAGTGTGCAGTGGGCGAATACGACCGAAGCTTAAATAAGGTGAATCGAAGTTTAGCTCTGGCCATACTAATTGAGCAGCGATAAGAACACCGACGGCCATGCCGACAATACCCCATACCACCGTCATAATGGCAAACTGTCTTACAACTTTGTAGTTGTAAGTGATTTGGTTGGTCTCTTTGCTCATCGTTGAGGGTCCATTATTCTACATAAAGTGGAAACGCAAAAAATAAGGAATGTAAACCTTGCACACATCGCTTATTTTTTTACTACCTAAGTAA
>NZ_LWGJ01000756.1:0-654 GCF_001635845.1 Oleiphilus sp. HI0132
TAGACCTGAACCAACAATATAGTAAGGCACAAAAGACGGAGCGCTGGGAGCACTAAGATCTTGAAGAGCAATGGCTAAATCCAAGTAATCTTCATCGCCCTCTCCGTTTAGCCTTATAGAAAAATCACCATATACCAAACCTCCGTCTTGTTGCACCAAGCGCAAGCCATCAGAATAAACGTCTACGCCGTCTTCTTGAATATCCCACGCAACGTAACCATCAGCCTTTGCCATCGTCCAAGGCTCAAGAAATAATTCCGGGAAACCCAGCTCAAAGTCATGACTTGAAAAGTTTACGAAGCCTCCCTGATTATCAGCAAATACATATCCATTGATACCCATCCCGGAGGGTGTTCCTTCATAAGCATCTAGAGAGACCTGATCAAGCTCAGCTTCAAAGGTAAATGATGAGGCGTCTTTTTGATGTTCGATATTGATCCAGGCGTTTTTTAGTTGCCCTTCTGGCTGACTAATCTCAAGACGATCATGAAGATTATCTGACAAAAGCCCAGACGCGAGCCCCAATTGAGCAAGACAGTAAATATCGAGTTCTGACATCGATACCTTTGTTTGCGATGCATCACTGTTAATATTAATAACATCGCTTTGACACAAGCTCCCTTTCCAGGAGAAATTAAGGCCGTAAACAGACAT
>NZ_LWGJ01000757.1:0-249 GCF_001635845.1 Oleiphilus sp. HI0132
TAAATCCAAGTAATCTTCATCGCCCTCTCCGTTTAGCCTTATAGAAAAATCACCATATACCAAACCTCCGTCTTGTTGCACCAAGCGCAAGCCATCAGAATAAACGTCTACGCCGTCTTCTTGAATATCCCACGCAACGTAACCATCAGCCTTTGCCATCGTCCAAGGCTCAAGAAATAATTCCGGGAAACCCAGCTCAAAGTCATGACTTGAAAAGTTTACGAAGCCTCCCTGATTATCAGCAAATAC
>NZ_LWGJ01000758.1:0-283 GCF_001635845.1 Oleiphilus sp. HI0132
GCTCTATACCGTTGTGCCTAAGCTTCACTCAGTTATGAAATCGCATACTGGCGGTGATTGGAAGTCATTTACACTAACTATAAATGAAACTGGTGAGGCTAAAACCAAATTTGAATACCAATAAAAGCTATAACAAGCAGCTCCACCGGACTCCGCAAAATGTGTCGCGCTTTTTGCTGGAGCAAAAAGTCACGCCAATTTTGCTCCTCCGGTGAGCTGGGCGTTATATGTTTCAGCCATTTTAGTTAATGGCTCAATATTTGGCTGGGATGCCTCCTTTCTT
>NZ_LWGJ01000759.1:0-9732 GCF_001635845.1 Oleiphilus sp. HI0132
CGCCCAGCTCACCGGAGGAGCAAAATTGGCGTGACTTTTTGCTCCAGCAAAAAGCGCGACACATTTTGCGGAGTCCGGTGGAGCTGCTTGTTATAGCTTTTATTGGTATTCAAATTTGGTTTTAGCCTCACCAGTTTCATTTATAGTTAGTGTAAATGACTTCCAATCACCGCCAGTATGCGATTTCATAACTGAGTGAAGCTTAGGCACAACGGTATAGAGCCGCTCTCTTTCAGGTTTTACAAGTGCCTTTGAGACCCTTTTACCATCAATTACATAACTAAATTTGGATCCTATTGAACTACTACCATCTTCTGAAGTGTGATATTTAAACTCACACGAAAGAGATTCATACCCTAGCTCACTGCTTATCATCATGAGTTCGCTCAACTCATTCAATAGTGATACTTGCTCATCCATAATATTCATAAATCACCATTCCTGCTATAACGCCGCGTTAACCGCGCGAGCCGAAGGCGAGTCCGGTTGAACGCTTGGTTAGAATTTCTTTATTTAGTACGTTTTAACTTCAAAATACTTTATTTTCTTGTTTTCAATAACTGGATCGATCACGTATATATTCCCAGCTTCCAGCCGCGCGATGATATTATTATCTTCTACTCTAGTTCGCTCCATTTCTGCGTATGCTTCAGAGCTTGCTACAATGGCACCAGTATCAACGCTTGCCCCCATGGCTCCGCCAGCAACACCTCCTGCAATAGCTCCTGCGATATATGCACCTTCATTGTACTTGTGACTGGTTACCTCAATTTCATACTCTCCGGGTTTGACATATAACCATCGTTTAGACTTTCCAGAAAGTTTTTCGCCATTAATTGACTTAAGTAACACTGTATAAATTGTTCCAGCCCTTTGTCCTTCACTGTATGTATACAAGATTGCTGACTCGCTTTTAGGGGTATTCTTTGAGACGTTGAAATAGCTAGAGGCACACGAACTAAGCAAGCTAGCGAGTATTGTTATTGAAAGTAGCTTGATCATCTTAATTTAACTCCAAATAATCCTGAGAAACATTATCCACTATAGAGGCAATATCGTCTCCAACATCGTCCGAACTCATAAATGGAATCATAGAAAACCCAGCCATTTGATACATATGACTTGAATACAAATGGCTAGACACAATTTGACCATTTTCAAATCGGTTAATTTTTACGAGCACATCGAAATCGGTGCTAATCATAGGTAGAACAAAAACTGACAAGCCACACCAAACTGCAGATAAATACGAAAGGGGATCAAAGTCACGACTTTCATCACCTGCGGTATTATCAACAATAGAAACAATTTCAAGATAACTCTGAGGAAGCTCATCTTTCTCAGAGAGAAATTTTGCTTTTATACCTTTTTTAGAAAAGCTTTCTTGGAGTGCATCTGCAACTAGCGTGTTAACCGTTGAATAGTCAGACCAATTGGCATAACTATTAATCTTAAGAAATACAGAATCACCAGTGTTAAATGTAGTTTGATCACCTTGAACATATTCTTCTTGGAAAGAACTTGAGGAAAAATGAGCGCAAGCTGGTAAAAGAGCAGAACAAACAGCAATGAAAATTAATATTCGTATTTTTTTAATCACTAATACTTCCTTTTGTGGATGATGCCTAAAAATTCTAACAGTTTCTTATACGGAATCCATAATTTACCTTATTAGGCGGCGTCCGTATAATCCATATTTGAAATTTACAAAGGATTGTAAATAAAGCATAAGGAAATAGATATGTCTCAGGTCACGGATGATCGAGAAAAACGTTTTTGGAACAACTATATAGCTCAACTTTCTGAGCGCAATATCAAGCCCGCTCTGTTCCAGTGGTATGTGCGTCATTGTGAGCAGTTTATTCGGTATTATACGGACGTCCGGCTTAAGGAACATACCGATCAAAGTGTTCAGGATTACTTCTCAAACTTACTTGAGAGTAACAAGCTCAAGGCTTGGCAGAAGCGTCAGGTGGTTGATGCGATTCATTGTTTGTTTCTAAGTATTCATTCCCCCTTTTGTAAGCAGGTTGATTGGGATTATTGGAAAATGTCGTGCAAAGAGTTGGAGGCTGATCATGTCTCGAATGCGCGAAATAATACGCCTGTTGTAACAGGTCGAAGCAAAAATATGGACTTGGAGGGCAGTGCAAATGCACCAGAAGTCGAGAAGTTAATCTATCAGGTGCGTGCTAAGGGGTACAGTATTCGCACCGAAAAGACTTATGTCCATTGGGTTAATCGCTTCTTAAAGTTCTGTTCTAATAGTCACACCCAAGGTAACTCTGCCAGAGATGTGATTGACTATCTTTCATTTTTGGCTGTTGATAAGGGTGTGTCGAGTTCAACGCAGGCGCTTGCGCTGAATGCAATAGTCTTTTACTTCAAAATGGTTTTAAACCTTGAGCTTGGTGATGTTAGCCAATTCGTCAAGGCAAAAAAACGTCAGAAGTTGCCGGTTGTCTTGTCTGCCGATGAAGTAAACGAAATATTAGCCGAACTACAAGGGGTTCAATTGCTACTGGTATCATTGCTCTATGGCTGTGGTCTAAGGTTGATGGAGGCGATTCGGCTTAGAGTTCAAGATATCGATTTTGCGTATCAGCAAATTATCATACGCAATGCCAAAGGGAATAAGGAAAGGGTGGTGCCGCTTCCTGCTAAAATTCAAGGGTCACTAAAAGCGCACTTGAAAGACGTAAAAGCGATGCATGAAACCGATTTAAAGGAAGGTTATGGTAGTGTTTATATGCCAGCCGAATTAGTTAGGAAGTATGGCAAAAATGACCAGCTATGGATTTGGCAATATGTGTTTCCTAGTGCCAAATTATCGCTCGACCCCAAGTCGAAAGCAGTGCGCAGGCACCATTTACACGAGTCGACCTTGCAGAAGTCGGTCAGGTACTGCGCTCGAAAGCTCGGGATTGCAAAGCGTGTTACCTGTCATACCTTTCGTCACAGTTTTGCCACGCATCATTTGGAACGCGGGATGGATATTAGAATGCTGCAAGAACTATTGGGGCATTCCGACGTTGCCACGACGATGATTTATACCCACACAGCTAATTTCTCTAAGGGCAAGACTTCTAGTCCGTTGGACTTTCTTTAGTGCTAACCTGCAAAGAACTAATCCTAACCTGGTCTCCCTGTATCACCTCTAAGCCGAAAGCCCCGCAGTGAGAACAAGCATCGTATAGGTGCTTGATTTCACTTTGTTTCTGGCAGCTTCCGCATAGGCCAATACCTGAAGGGCGGGATAGGATTAACTTCGCATTGTCTGCAATGGAGCCTTTCATCACGGCGTCAAAACAAAACTGCATAGCTTCTGCCTCGACATGGCTTAGTTGACCGACCTCTAAATAAACGGCTTCAACCAAGTTGAAGTGCTCGGCTTCGGCTTGTTCTTCAATGAGTTCACGCATACTTTCCGCAAGTGATAGCTCATGCATGCTCGCTAATCCACTTGGTAGTGAACGCGAGGGCTTTATCTAAATTGCCTTGGGCGCGCGGGCTCAGTGTCTCGTCAAAGACATCAAATTCGTAGCCGCGAATTGCCAGAATAAAGGCTTCGGGTTTTGTCTCATATAAGGTATGGCACAATTGCAGAACCGACTCAGGTTGAAGCTGATGGCTGCCCAGGCTTTGTTGATCATTAGCGCTGGCTTCATTAAACGAAAAGGGTGGGGAAGAGTCTAAACTCGCGTCTACAAATACCACCGTGTCGTACTGTGTAATGTCGTAAGCGTCTTCGACGGTGAGTTGGTAGTTTGAAGAAAGGCTTACTTTATCAGCAAGTATTGAGTCATCTTCGAGTGCTTTAATAAGCGCCGGGCCGAGGCCATCATCTTGTCTGCCAGGGTTGCCGTAGCCAATAAAGAGTATCTTCTTAATCATCTAGATCTTGCTCATCTAGTGTTGGCCATCTACAAACTGGCTGTTACTGTCGATCAGTTTATTTTCATGATCAAACAGCTCCACCTTGAGCGGCATTTGGCCGAGCGCATGGGTTGCACAAGATAAACATGGGTCGTAAGCGCGAACGGCCACTTCGATATGATTGAGCATGCCTTCCGATATTTTGTTCTTGCCTGAAATATATTTTCGGGCGACATCGGTCACTGCTTTGTTCATGGCGGTATTGTTATGGGTTGTCGAGACAATCAAGTTGCAGTAGGTGACTTGGTCATTCTCATTGACTTTGTAATGGTGGAATAAAGAGCCTCTCGGCGCTTCGATTACGGCTATCCCTTCTTCACGACGATCGCCGGTTAGTTTGAGATCCGTACCCATAATATCCGGGTCAAGAAGTAGTTCTTTGATCTTTTCGACACAGTGAAGGACTTCTATCATTCGTGCCCAGTGATAGGCCAAAGACATATGAGCAGGCTTATGTTGGGAGAACTCTTTGAATTCTTCATGACGAGCATTGGCCAAGGGGGTGTCGATAAAGCTGACTGTATTCATGCGAGCCAGTGGGCCGACCCGATACCAACCGTCAACATTGCCCCGGCTCTTGATAAAGGGGAACTTCATGTACGACCAGGGTTTTACTTCTTCTTTGATAAAATCATCGAAGTGCCGGTAATCCATTTGGTCAAAGATCAAGTTGCCGTTGGCGTCAATTGCGCGAAGCTGGCCATCGTATAAATCTAAAGCGCCGTCATCACGAACCAGTGACATATGACTAGACTTAAAGTTGGCGAAGCTTTCTACCAGCCCTAGGTGCTCAAGTGTATAGTTGCGCGTAATATCGACCGCTTCTTGTGACCACTCAATCATCTGATCGATATCTTGTAGTAGTTTGTCTCGTTCTTGAACTGAAAGACTCTTACTGATGCCGCCCGGAATGGCTGTGTTGCCATGAATTTTTTTACCTGCGGTGTACTGAATAACTTCTTGTCCGTACTTGCGCATTAATACGCCTTTCTTGGCCAGGTCAGGAAAGGCTTTAATGACTTCAAAGATATTGCGCTTTTTAGCGGGAGCAGAAAAACCAAAGAGCAGGTCAGGTGAACTGAGATGGAAGAAGTGGAGTACGTTGCTCTGCATAATCTGGCCGTAGTGCATTAGGCGGCGCATTTTTTCGGCGGTGGGCGTGAGTTGGTCAACACCGACAATCATATCCATAGCTTTTGCGGCTGCTAAGTGATGACTTACCGGGCAGATGCCACACAAGCGCTGAACGATGACAGGCACTTCCCAAAGTAATCGGCCCTGGATAAAGCGCTCAAAGCCTCTGAACTCGACAATATGTAAGCGCGCTTCAGACACCTGGTTTTGTTCATCGAGGTGAATCGTCACTTTGCCGTGACCCTCGACTCGCGTTAGGGGTTCTATTTCTACGATCCGAGCTTTTGTTTTTTTCATCTTTTCAGCCCTTGAATTAGTCAAACTTGATCAGTGAATAATCAAGCGAAGGTGGCTCGCCTTTGATCAAGGCTGTTAAAGCACTCCATAGCGCATCGCCAGAAGGTGGACAACCTGGAATCTGGTAGTCAACTTTGACCACATCGACGCAGGTGTAAACCTTGTCGAGCAGCAAAGGTAGAGCTGGGTCATTTGGTATCTGGTTTTCTGGGTTGAGTACCTTGGGCGTGGTATAGGCTTCGTCCAGGCATTCTCTTAGCGGATCATCGGAATGCATAATGGCATTTCGCATGACCGGCAAACCGCCCATGATGGCGCATTGCCCAACGGCAAAAAGTATGTCGCAGTTCTCTCTGAATTCACGAAGCACATGGACGTTATCTTCATTACAGCAGCCGCCTTCAATGAGGCCAATGTCGCAACGGCGTGTGAACTTTTTGACATCGTTTAAAGGGCTGCGATCAAACTCGGCCAGTTCCATTAGTTCGATTATTCTTTCATCAATATCCAGCAACGACATATGACAGCCAAAGCAACCTGCCAGAGAGGTGGTGGCAATACGCTTCTTTCTCATTTTGTACTGTCCTCTTTGCCGGTTTCAGGCTGGTATTGTCGTACTTCGATATCTGAGCCAATTATATGGCTGTCGTATTGACGCTCGCCAACGGGGGCGAAAAAGCCATCGTTCTTTCGAATAATACAGCCAACCGGACAAACCTCTAACGACATGGCATAGTCGTTAATATCGGCATTGGTATCAGCAAGGCAGTCGCCATTCACACCAATACGTTTATGGATACCGCGACCCACGTATTCAAAGACATGCTTGTCGTCAACGTCTCGTGAGGCTCGAATACAACGGCCACAGAGTATGCAGCGGTTGTTATCTAATGCGATATCCGGGTGCGAAGCATCAACCGGGCGTGAGGGCTGTAAGTATGGGAAGTCTGATGCCTGAGACAAACCAAGGCGATAGGCGGTTGCTTGTAGTTCGCAGCGTCCACTAGCTTCGCAGATAGGACAGAGATGATTGCCTTCATGAAATAACATTCTGACCAAATCTTTGCGATAGCCTGTTACTTCCTGGCTTTCATTTTCAATAATTGCACCGTTTTCGATAGGTTGTGTGCAGGCGGCAACGACCCGGCCATTCATTTTGACAGAGCAAACTCGGCAGCTACCTTGGGGAACAAGGCCTTCAGAATCGCATAGCCGAGGAATGTAGATACCTTGTGCCTCACAGGCAGACATTATCGACTGCCCCTCAAGGGCTTCGACTTTCTTGCCGTCGATGGTAAAGCTAAGTCGCTTTTCTTCTTGGTTCATCATTTTTGCTCCCTGTCGTCATGGTCGTATCGCGGGTCAAAATAATCGATCGCCGTTTAGCGATAATACGCGATTCATTCAATGCACTTTGAATATCAAAACCTGCCTGACGACCATCCGGGTGGTCTTTTAGTAATGCCGCGTACACTAAAGGGAAGTTTTCAATTGTCGATAAAATAGGTTTAGGGGACGTATGCCCAAGCCCGCAGCGACTGGTTTGAATAATGGTATTGCCGAGGCTTTGCAAAGACTCCAGGTCCTTGCTCTCGCCCTGGCCGAGCATGATTTTCTCAAGCCCTTTCTTTAAAAACACATTACCGACTCTGCATGGCGTGCAGTAGCCACAGCTTTCTTCAATAAAGAAGTGCATAAAGTAATTGACGATATCGAGAATATTACGTTGCGCCGAGAAAATCATGATAGCCCCTGCTGTAGGTAAATCCTCAAAACATAAGCGCCGGTTAAAGTCGATACGCGCAATCATTTCGCCACTGGCACCACCTACCTGGACAGCTTCTGCATCAATAGCACCAGCTAAGTCGAGTGCATCGGAGACGCTAATACCATGCTCAACTTCATAGATGCCAGGGCGCTCGCAGTCGCCGCAAATACTGAGCAGCTTGCTACCTTTGCTGTGCTCGGTGCCAAGAGACTGAAACCACTCAGCACCTTTGTCCAGAATATGAGGCACGTTGCAGAAGGTTTCGACGTTGTTCACCACTGTTGGATAACCCAAGTAGCCTTTCTGCGCAGGGAAAGGTGGTTTGTTTTTTGGTTCTCCGCGTTGTCCTTCGCATGAGCTGATCAGAGAGCTTTCTTCGCCGCAAATATAGGCACCTGCACCAAGTTGGATGCGGATATCGAAGGAAAAGCGTGTTCCGGTTGACTCGTCAATAAGCATGTCTTGGCCGAGCAGGGCTTCTCGACGTCGTTCTTCCAATACGCTATTTAGGTAGGGCAGCAGGTAACGATATTCAGCGCGCAAATAGAGAATGCCATGCTCACTACCAATTGCGTAGGCGGCGATAGTCATACCCTCTATTAAGAGGTGAGCGCGCTCTGTTAGCAATACTCTATCTTTAAAGGTGCCGGGCTCGCCTTCGTCGGCATTACAAATGACATAACGTTTTTCAGCCGGTGTTTGGGCTGCAAATTGCCATTTGCGCGCGATTTGAAAACCCGCGCCGCCGCGACCTCTTAGATCGGAGCGGAGTAACTCATCAATAATCTCGTCGGGGCTTTTTGAGAGGCATTTAGCCAAAGCTTGCGCTAAAGGAGGCTCACTTAGTAATACCGGGCCAGATTGCTGAATATTGTTATTTACCATGCTCCGTACTAGTGAGTGGCTGTTATTTCCATCGCCTGTTTTACCGCCGAATACCGATAAACACGTGTCATGAATTCGGGTGGATAGTGCTCTCCAGTTATCGGATTCAGATGCTTTGAGTGTACGTTTTAGTGCGTTAACTAAACGTTTCACTTTGCTTGGTGTTAACGAGGTGACGACGTGCTCGTTAATCAGGGCGGCAGGGGCTTGGTCACTCATGCCTATGCAGGGCGTGAGGTGGAGTGAAAACTTCCCATCCAGAGTCGTGTTGCCAACAGGGATCCCTAATGCCAACTCAAAGGCCTGCAGAATTTCCGCGCTCCCCTTATGCTGGTCGATTATATCTTCACTCAGGTGAATGATGATTTTTCCTTGAGGGCTAGTTTTGAAAAAACTATAGAAACTCGCGACCCCTTCAACAACGACTCGGTGACTGTTGGTTTTTTCTGCGACTAACTTCATTGAGTCGCCACTGATCCAACCTAAGGTGTTTTGTATCGCCCAAAGGATATCAATCATTCGCTTGGGATTGTTATCAAAGCCTTGGCAGATTTCAGAAATACGAAGCTGGTTTTCCATAAGCAGACTACTGAGTTGTTATTTTCTTGGTACAGCCATGAAGTTAAATAGTGTAGTTCTTATTAAGTATTCCTTGCTAGCCTTGCTGAGTAAATAGCTGATCTTGATCCAGGTTAATTCTTCGGCAAAAAGCTATGAAGAAAGTTTTATATGTTATGTCGAGATTTATCAGCAGGAATGATAAGCTGATCAAAAAATAACATCTTTTTAGCGAAATGAGCGATGGTTACTTTCAAAAACTTTGGTTGCTCGATACGATATGTTCATATAGCAACATTTATGAGTATTTTAGGGCAAGGTAAGAAAGCCTTTTTTCACTGACTCAAAATATTCATTGATAATAAAAACAAAATGAAAGGTTAACTATGGGCGCTTTAAATATAGCCAAAATCGGGCACCGAAACTTACGTACTGAATATCAGACTTCGGGTGAGGTCTTTATCCCTATCGCGCGTGTTAAGCCGCTAGTTAAAATCCTCATGATGAATAAGGTAGATCTGAGGTCCTTGTTAAAAGATACAGGGCTTCAGTTTCAGGATTTATCCGAGACTGATCAGACGATAAATTTTCTTCAGTACAAGCAGCTGATTATTAATGCGAGGCGTTTGCTTCCTCATCATCCTTTTGCACTTTACTTGGGAGAGCAGAGTTTTCTGCATCATGATGGAGTACTCGCGGCTCGAATTATGAGTAGTGAGAATGTTCAGCAAGCGATGGAACTTCTGACCAAGTATCAACCTTTATTTACACAGATACTGGGTTTCAAGTTTGAAATGCAAAAATCTGGATTGGGAGTGTTAACCCTGACGCCTAAACAAGACTTGGGTGACGCGCTACCTTATTTTATGGAATTCACCTGCTCTGTAATTTACTCCTTAGGGCGCTTTTTTATGGGGGGCGTTGAGCTGGATGACCATGATAAAGCGGGCCAGATACACTTTTCCTTCGATCAACCGAAGGTAATTGAGGCTTACGACGAGTTCTTTTCGGTGCCGGTATTTTTTAATCAGGATCAGAATCGAATTGTTTTGTCTGAAGCCTTGCTTAAGCAGCCTCTGGTTTTCTACAACAAAGATTCGGCCCAGTTAAATGAACAATGTTGTCAGGAGCGTTTGAGTGAAGTTTGCCCTGAT
>NZ_LWGJ01000760.1:0-1110 GCF_001635845.1 Oleiphilus sp. HI0132
GAACGTCTGATCAGATAACCGTTAAAGACTGGTATGAGTCACCGGAACGAAAAGTAGTAGTGTATTTCGATGATTTGGATATCACACATTCAATCGATCATATTGAGTCATTAGCGACTGACGAGAGTAGTTCGAGCAATAGCGAACCTACCGCTCTAGCGGATACAGCAAACACCGAGGAAGATACTTCCATTATCATTGATGTGTTAGCCAATGACAGCGATATCGATGGTGATAGTCTGAGCATTAGCTCTGCTTCAGCCTCGTATGGTTCGGTTCTCATCAATGGTGATGGAACGCTGAACTACACACCTAATGTAGATTTCAACGGTTTAGATAGCATCAGCTATGAAGTCTCAGATGGTAACGGTAGCACCGCGGCCTCATCGGTATTCGTCACGGTTAACCCCGAAAACGATGCGCCTGTTGCTGTATTCGATACGGCTGCAACGCAGGA
This sequence comes from Oleiphilus sp. HI0132, assembly GCF_001635845.1. Taxonomy (NCBI): domain Bacteria; kingdom Pseudomonadati; phylum Pseudomonadota; class Gammaproteobacteria; order Oceanospirillales; family Oleiphilaceae; genus Oleiphilus; species Oleiphilus sp. HI0132. Next base: position 458 of record NZ_LWGJ01000760.1, read on the forward strand.
AGATACGTCAGTCACGATTGATGTGTTAGCGAATGACAGCGATATCGATGGTGATAGTTTGAGCATTAGCTCTGCNTCAGCGTCAAATGGTGCTGTTGTNATNAATGGNGATGGAACGCTGAACTANACACCTAATGCAGATTTCAACGGCTTAGATAGCATTAGCTATGAAATCTCAGACGGTAACGGTGGCACGGGGGCCTCGTCGGTATCCGTCACGGTTAACCCCGAAAATGATGTACCAGTTGCTGTAGTCGATACCGCTGTAACGCAGGAAGATGCTTCTGTCACCATTGATGTGTTAGCGAATGATGGCGATATCGACGGAGATAGTTTGAGCATTAGCTCAGCATCAGCGTCAAACGGTGCAGTTGCGATAAATGGCGATGGCACACTAAGTTATGCGCCAAATTCAGACTTTAATGGTCTTGATAGCATTAGCTATGAGGTCTCAGACGGTAACGGTGGCACGGCGACCTCATCGGTATCCGTCACGGTCAACCCTGAAAATGATGCGCCGGTATCAATATCTGATACAGCTGTTACTGATGAAGATACGGCAGTTGTTATCGATGTTCTTGTGAACGATAGTGATATTGATGGTGATAGTTTATCTGTTGTGGCTGCTGCGGCGATTAGCGGTGTCGTAGCTA
>NZ_LWGJ01000761.1:0-382 GCF_001635845.1 Oleiphilus sp. HI0132
ATTAGATTCTCGTTGATGTCCGAAGGTAGCTCTGAACGCTCAGGAACAGCTTTAAAAGTTCCTGTGAGTTTATTGGTATCTACGTCGATCCACTCAACTGCCCCGCGATTAGCTGCTAACTCAACAGCGTTTTTAACACGCAATTGGTTCTTAGCTTTTTCGCGAACAGCAACAACATCACCAGCTTTAACTTGGTAAGATGCGATATTCACTACCTGATCGTTAACAACGATTGCCTTGTGGGATACAAGCTGACGTGATTCTGCGCGAGTAGAACCGTAGCCCATACGATATACAACATTATCAAGGCGTTGTTCCAGCAACTGAAGCAAGTTTTCACCTGTAGCGCCTTTACGGCGTGCAGCTTCTTTATAGTAGCCAC
>NZ_LWGJ01000762.1:0-737 GCF_001635845.1 Oleiphilus sp. HI0132
CCAGTTTTCTTATCGTTTAGCGTCTTCGTCGGTGCTATTTGGCAAGTTTTATTTTGCCAAATACGCCAGCATGATCAGAAGGATTCAAACCATTCTCGTCTGTCATATCTGCATTGCTGTCACCCAACACTTTGGCTTTCAGCTTAGTGATCTCACGTGCTTTGGGTTCGAAAAAGATGTGGTCGATACGCTGGTATAACTGCGCGTCTTCATCCGACACATCAGCAGAGAAACAACAGGTATAGACGTCACGTGGCTTCTTCTTTGACAACCATAGATCGTGGTATCCCTTACCCACTGCTTGTAGGTAAGGTGGGATCAAAGTACCTAAACCGAAAGCAGACTCAAATGGCTGGTCTTCTGGGCTACTATTAAAATCGCCTACCAATATCACTGGAACGTCTGGGGCTGTTGTCGCATTGATTACTTGCGTCAGCTCATTCATCTGAATTGCTTGTAGTGACATATAAGGCTCAGCCCCACCCACTTCTAGGTGAGTATTGACGAAACGGTAGTAAGCCACTTTTACTACCTTAGTTGCGTATTGATACCCACACTGCTTAGTGTGGGTTTTTTTCGTTTAGAGCGAGGCAAAAGACGCTCGACTCGCTTTCTCCCGGCTGACACATCGCGCCGATATATATCAAATCTATATCGAGCTTAATCTAAGCCAATTGTGATCTATTGAGACGTTCTGCTCGTAAATCTTTTGATCACTATGCCAATGTCTTGTCTTG
>NZ_LWGJ01000763.1:0-285 GCF_001635845.1 Oleiphilus sp. HI0132
CACCCAACACTTTGGCTTTCAGCTTAGTGATCTCACGTGCTTTGGGTTCGAAAAAGATGTGGTCGATACGCTGGTATAACTGCGCGTCTTCATCCGACACATCAGCAGAGAAACAACAGGTATAGACGTCACGTGGCTTCTTCTTTGACAACCATAGATCGTGGTATCCCTTACCCACTGCTTGTAGGTAAGGTGGGATCAAAGTACCTAAACCGAAAGCAGACTCAAATGGCTGGTCTTCTGGGCTACTATTAAAATCGCCTACCAATATCACTGGAACGTCTG
>NZ_LWGJ01000764.1:0-588 GCF_001635845.1 Oleiphilus sp. HI0132
CATCTGAGTCAGTATCAAGAGGATCTGTTCCCGTAATCAAAATCTCCTGCCCATCGCTTAGACCGTCGTTATCACTATCGCTGAGTACAGGACTAGTTAACTGATCTGCTATTGAAATGGGAGTACAGAGAACTTCGCTTAACTCAAGACCTAGTTCAGTAGCATCATTCAGGCCATCGAAGTCAGTATCACTTTCAGCAGGATTACTGACTCCAAGTTCTATGAAATCACACAACAAGTCACCATCTGTATCTAACAATAACGGATCTATTGTTAGGTTTACGTCAGGCTTACGTAAACGAAAATCGTCTGAATAACTGTCATAGACATAAGTGACCTCTAAAACGTCAGAAAGCCCATCACCGTCACTGTCTGACAACCTTGGGTCTGAAACCGGGTTTAGATTAGGAAGCTCGGAACATGATACAGGATCGCCTGACAAGCCAAGCTCAAATGCGTCACTTAATTCGTCAGAATCAGTATCGCTAAGTGCAGGGTCTGTTTGAAGATACTCACCATCTTGATCGTAAATATCTTCAAAAATATCACAAATCAAATCACCATCAGTATCTATGTTATTAGGGTTTG
>NZ_LWGJ01000765.1:0-480 GCF_001635845.1 Oleiphilus sp. HI0132
GCGAGCAGGCTGTATGGCACGCTTCCATCAAATACGTTAACGAGTCCGGTCAACCTTATTTAGCCTTGGTTATCGACCAAAGAGAACTGTCGCCAGAACAGGTTGAAGGTAAGCCTTTACAGACTGATAATGCCCTGGCAGCACTAACTCATGAGCTGAGCGAAAGTCGGCGTAAAATCAATGAAATTGAAGGGGCACTAAGGCATGTTCTCATTGATCCTGATCATGCGGGAGAGCAAATCAGTGAACAAATAGGCGATACAGACTCAGTTCAATATATAGACTCTCCTCCAGCTCTTGAACACGATGATAAAACCGAATTTGATGGCAAAGAGCTTATTGTCGAACTGTTGAGGAACTCACTAAATATTTGGGAGCGCTCAACAAATAAGACAAAGGTTGACCTGGCAGAGCAAAGTCGCTGCTGGCGTGTATACGTGGACGGCACCACGGTTAAAACTCGAACCTTTGACAAGTACC
>NZ_LWGJ01000766.1:0-389 GCF_001635845.1 Oleiphilus sp. HI0132
TCGCATAACTGACAACGAGGGAAGAGGGGTATTCTGGCGCTGTAAGCGTTTAGTGATCGAGTTTACACGTTGGGCTAGCTCAGACTGCATCACGATATCGTCATCGACAATGGCGATGACTTTGTCTAGAAGTACTGCATTTGGCCTCAGTTCAGGTCTAGAGTTTTCTTCAGCATGAGCCACAGAGGCCATACAGCTAAGTCCTAGTAGGGTGCTAAATAATAGGCTCAGAATTGAAGGTGATTTTTTGTGGGTGTGAGTAAACATCGCCATAACTATAAATAACTCTAATTTAAAATTTCTTCTCGGGCCGCATAGCCCGGAATATGTTGATCCATTCTACGGGTACTTTGTCCAAAACCGCCAACACCACTTAGTTGAAAACGGAA
>NZ_LWGJ01000767.1:0-406 GCF_001635845.1 Oleiphilus sp. HI0132
ACAACACGAAGGATGCAGCTTTTGGTGCCAGATATGGCTCAACACTCTCCATTGCCGCAAAACGATATTGCTGAATAACGGCCAGGGCACCACCTAGCAATACAGTACTCAAACAAAACAACCAAAAACTTTCATAAGATATAGAAATCGCAGCAAAACATGATACCAAAGCGCTATATAAGGAGGCAGCCAAAAAGATCTTTTTTCTACCGAAACGCTGCATTAGACGCGAGACCGGAATCACGGCACAGGCGGTACCAATAACAATGCCCGCTACAGGCAATGTGGAAAGTTCTGGATCAGGAGCAAGCGATGCCCCGACCAAACCACCGATAAACACAACCATTGGCGCAATACACAAGCCCAGCGCACCAGATAACAATAAAACCAATACATTTCTATTCAT
>NZ_LWGJ01000768.1:0-575 GCF_001635845.1 Oleiphilus sp. HI0132
CTTTCGCTTCAGCTTCAGTCTCAGATAGTGGTGTGTATAGTGTCAGCGTGACGAATTCGGTAGGCTCGCAAACATCTGTTAATGCGACGATTCAGGTGAATGAAGTGATTTCCATTGCGCCTGTCGTCATTGCTTCGCAACCGCAATCTACCGCTATTGATGAGGGTGAGACGGCAGTGCTGTCGATCGTTGCGACAGGCGGTGGTGACTTGAGTTATACCTGGCGTAAAGATGGTGTTCAGATATCAGGTGCTAACGCGAGCTCATTAAGTATTGAGGCTGCCTCTGTTGCAGATGCCGGAGCTTATGATGTCATTGTATCCAATTCTGTGGGGCAGCAGGTGTCGTCAGTTGCTAATGTAGAAATTAATGAGCTTGAGGTTTTACAGTCGATAGCCTTGGAGTGGTCAATTCCAGAAGAAAGAGCGGATGGTACTGCTCTAGATTTAAACGAAATTGACAGTTACCTTATTCGATATGGTACAGATGCATCAAACTTAGCTCAAAGTGTTGTTGTAGGTAGTGGCTCGGATACCAGTGCGCAGATCGATGATATGGTAGCAGGCACTTATTAT
>NZ_LWGJ01000769.1:0-838 GCF_001635845.1 Oleiphilus sp. HI0132
ATCGAAATGAACACAGACCATACTTTGGAAGAAGTAGGTAAGCAGTTCGACGTAACGCGTGAGCGTATCCGTCAGATCGAAGCGAAAGCGCTAAGAAAACTACGCCATCCAAGCCGCTCAGATCACCTAAGAAGCTTCCTGGACGAATAAGCATTTTCCTCTAGCATCTTCTTTCGGGGCGCATTATAATGCGCCCCGTATTGATCAAGAACTCTCTGGATCATCTCTTGGCTCAAAGCCAAAATCAGTGCCCCCTTAGCTCAGTTGGTTAGAGCACCCGACTCATAATCGGTAGGTCCCCTGTTCAAGTCAGGGAGGGGGCACCATTTTTCTTCTTTTATTTCAATTGGTTATTTTAGTAGCTGGCATGCTTGGAATAAGTTGTGCTACATCAGTGCTACATTGGCCTCATTGTTGATTTGCACCNAAAACTGACCCACTAAAGCCATATATTTGCATCGAATTTTGACCCACGTATAAACCTATCCCTGCTTCAGCAAAGCAGGAGAAAATGGAGTGATAGACGTGGCTCTACTAAGCGTAATTCGACGCTCGCATATTCGGGAGGGACAATCGATTCGATCGATTGCTCGGAAGACCGGATTGTCACGAATTACTGTTCGTAAATACCTCAATAATAGAAATTTAGACCCAAGCTACCCTGCAAGGAAGTCGCCGAGTAAGCTGGATGACTACGAGAAGACCTTAACCTGCTGGCTTCACCGTGAGGTGAAAAAGCATCGAAAGCAGCGTAAGTCAGTCAAGCAGCTATACCAGGATTTAGTACAACTGGGTTACACCGGTTCCTATGATCGTGTTGCTGCGTTTGCACGGCAGT
>NZ_LWGJ01000770.1:0-4444 GCF_001635845.1 Oleiphilus sp. HI0132
ATTTCCGACACCAGCACTCCTCGATCCATAATTTGCTCTGCTAGTTTTTGATTTTGCCTTGGGTAAACAAGATCTAAGCCCGTCCCCAAAACAGCACAGGTAATGCCACTTGCTTCCAAGGCTCCTCGATGGGCCAAAGTATCAACCCCCAAAGCCAAACCACTAACGACATTCTGGCCCTGAAGGCTCAACTCATAGGCAAAAGAATAGGCATGCTGTTTCCCGGCCATACTTGGTTTTCTGCTACCCACAACGGCTAAGGCAGGCAACAATAAAGACTCCAGACAGCCTTTCAGATAGATCATAGGCGGCGGACAAAATACTTCCTTTAATAAAGACGGATAGCCTGCATCCTCAATACTTAATATATGCTGTCGCGCAGGTTCCGACCACTCCATCAACGTCTCGGTCGAACGTGGAAGCGCCTGGGATAATGCAGCTTCATTAATGTTGACCAGGGCTCGTGCCATCACTGGTTTAAGACCGCTTGAGCATAAAGCCTCGTAGTCAGCTTTCGTAAGCGCGTCAACGCTCCCAAAGTGAGAATAAAGGTGATAAAAAGTCTTCAGGCCCAAGCCTTTGACTGCAGAAAGTTGTGCGATGTATTCGCAACTTGAAGAAATAGCCATACGATCATCCTTAATCGATTTATTAGCAGAATGCCCTATTCCGGGCCTAGGTATACTTTGCCAAGCAATCGCCCAACAAAAAAGGCAGCTTAATCCTTAAGCTGCCTTCAGTTTACTTTAACCTTTACAGCCTCGCTAATTCAAGGCTCAGGTTCAAATCAAGGCGTACGAACCTCGTCCATCACAGCAAGTGGGCGTGTTGCTTTCAAAACCAAGCCGTAGCTCAATTTCTCAAAGACTCTAAACACCATTAACAAACCTGCACGCTGTGAAGGTAACTCAATCTTTTCTTTGGTGTAAGGATCACGAACCAAGCCGCCTCTCTTGTATACTGCGAGTACATTACCTTCCTTAATACCATCACGCTCGCCGCGGTTGATAACAACAACATTATACTGACCAATATTACCAACACCTGAAGCCACAGAAATCATCTTGCCTCGAATATCATGCTCTGGCTTACTTGGCACAAAATTAGAGTTAATCATTCTATCTTCAGTCGGCAACAAGCGGTCACCTTGGCGCAATTCTTCACTGCTACGAAGAATATTCAGCGTCACAACTTCTTTGTTTACTTGATCAACATCTGCAGTGGCAATCGCTTTCGCTTCAAGCCCCAATAATTCATTCGTTTCGGGGTCAATATAAGTCTCGCTAGAACGATATACGGCTACTTTCTCAGCACCCTTAACGTCACCTCGAGCGAAGACCGTATCACCAGTCCCGGTGATCAGGTGATTCTCACGACCGATAAGCACGTAAGGCGCCATTTCCATCTCTTCTTTTTCAACAATTCGGTTCTGAGACAAGAAACTGGCTATTGCATCAAGTGGAATCGTCGGAATCGCAGCAGAAATTGGCGTTGCCTTAATTTGAGGACTGAGCTTAACCACGCCATTTTGAGGGCCTGCCTTCAAGGTAGTAAGTCGCGGTTGGCCATTAATATATATCAGACCAATAATATCACCAGGATAGATAAGGTGAGGATTCGAGACCTGAGGGTTCGCATGCCAGATTTCTGGCCATAGCCAAGGCGACTTCAAAAAGCGCTCTGAGATATCCCACAAGGTATCACCCTTTACGACAACGTAACGATCCGGGTGGTTGTCAGCCAATTCAGGGGATGCCAAGACGGATTGAACCAGCGCCAGGCTTGTCAATATTACGGAGATGAGTAACTTTCGGATCATGTGCTGCCTACATAATAAATTTATGTCTAAGATATAAGTGTGCGAAAAAAAGGCACGGTATCTAGAAAACTATAGATCAAGATTTAACAATTTGTACTAATTTCCTTTTCTATAAGATAATAGTAGCAGTGATATCGTGACACGCACCACAATTTAATACTAGTACAGCGCTAATAAACCAGCCATAACAGGATCCACATGTCGATTTTAGAAATTTTAGAATATCCAGACCCTCGCCTTCGTACTCTGGCCAAACCGGTCGAAGAGTTTGATGACAATCTGCAAACCCTTATCGATGACATGTTTGAGACCATGTATGATGCTCCCGGCATTGGTCTGGCAGCAACACAGATAGATCGCCACCTCCAATTAATAGTGATGGACCTGTCAGAAGATAAGAGCGAACCACTGGTATTTATTAACCCTAAAGTCACTGTTTTAGAGGGTGAGCTAGAAAAAATGCAAGAAGGCTGCCTGTCCGTTCCTGGCTTTTATGAAGATATTAGCCGAATCGAACATGTGCTGATCGAAGCGCTAGACCGACAAGGCAAAGAGTTTAGCCTAGAAGCAGAGGGGCTACTAGCCGTTTGCATCCAACACGAAATGGATCACTTAAACGGTAAACTCTTTGTTGACTATTTAAGCGGTTTAAAACGTAATCGTATCAAAAAGAAACTAGAGAAGATTCATCGCAGTCAGGAACGCGCTTAAAACGCCTTTTATCATATCTGTGCGATTTTTATTTACCCAATTTAAAAAAGTGATTTCAGTTTGAAGATTATCTTTGCCGGTACACCGGAGTTTGCAGCCAAAAGCCTCCAAGCCATTATTGACCAAAACCATGAGGTCATCGCCGTCTACACTCAGCCAGACCGTCCGGCAGGGCGTGGCAAGAAGCTCGTAAAAAGCGAGGTAAAACAGGTAGCTGAAGCGCATGGCATTCCAGTATTCCAACCTGAAAAGCTGACAAACCCCGAGGCCCAGACGGAACTAGCAGCGCTCAAGGCAGACCTAATGATTGTAGCGGCTTATGGCCTGCTCCTACCTAAAGCAGTGTTGGACATGCCCACTTTCGGCTGTATCAATATCCACGCGTCTTTACTTCCACGCTGGCGTGGCGCTGCGCCGATTCAGCGTGCAATTCAGGAGGGTGACCGTGAAACGGGCATTACCATCATGCAAATGGACGTAGGCTTAGATACCGGCGACATGCTACTCAAACTCAAAACCGATATCACTGACCAGGATACTGGCGGTAGCCTTCATGACCGGCTCGCTGAACAAGGAGCCAGCGCGATTTTGCAATATCTCGAACAGCGTGAAACATTAGCGGCTGAACCTCAAGATAACGAACTGGCGAATTACGCACATAAACTGAGTAAACAAGAAGCTTGCATTAACTGGCAAGATAGCGCCCAACAGATCTGTCGCAATATCCGAGCGTTCAACCCTTGGCCGGTATCGTTTCTGGAGTTTCTTGATGCAAAAGGGAAAGTTCAGCGTGTCCGTATCTTTGAAGCATCAGAAGTCGAAACAAACGATGACCGAGTAGCCGGTACTATTCTGGAAAAAACCAAAAACGGCATCATTATCCAGTGTGGCCAAGGCGCTATCAGCATTCAGCAACTCCAACTTCCGGGGGCAAAAGCCATGGACGTTCAATCTTTCGTGAACGGCGGTAAAGCGCTATTAAATGCGGGAGAGCAGCTGAATGTCAATCATGACAACTAGGTCTGGCGGACGCAGTCGTCGCCAATCACGAGCTAGACGCTCCAAGCAAAATATCCGACTTCCTAAGCTACCTGCAATAGAAAGCTTAAGCAGCGTCAGAGCGCTTGCCAGCCATCTTTTACACAGTGTCGCTTATGAACAAAAGTCACTGACTGCACTCATGCCCATCGCTGCTGAACAGGTGGCAGATAAAGACGGCGCCCTTCTTCAGGAAATTGTCTATGGAGCCTGTCGCTGGTACGAGTATTTGGCAAATAACCATAATCAGTTTTTGGAAACACCGCTCCAGCACGAAGATAAACTGGTTGAAAGCATTCTAAAAGTAGGGGCTTACCAACTCCTATTCATGCGCACACCCGCCCACGCTGCAATTAATGAAACTGTGCAAGCCGCTGCCGAGCTGGGAATAGAGCACTTTAAGCCTTTGATCAATGCAGTGCTTCGAAAAATATCCGCCCTGCCAGCGATCGAAGCAGGTGAAGCAACAAACGAAATCATTAATGCCAGCTACCCTGAGTGGATTAAAGAAAAGGTTAAACATAACTGGCCAGAAAAGTGGCAAGATATTCTTCGCCAGGGAAATGCACGCCCTCCGATGACACTGAGAGTTAATCGACAGTTCGCTGAAAGTGACGAACCAAGACAACACTACCTGGATTTACTAACGGAACAGGAAATTGAAGCGCAAACTTGCGCCTTCAGTTCTTTCGGCATCCAGTTGCTCAAACCGGTTCCCGTAGCCGCTTTACCCAAGTTTCGCGAGGGCGCAGCAAGCGTTCAGGATGAAGCAGCCCAACTATGTTGTGACTTACTGGAACTAGAAGAAGGCCATAAGGTACTCGATGCCTGTGCCGCACCAGGCGGAAAAACCTGTGCGATCCTGGAATCCCAAAC
>NZ_LWGJ01000771.1:0-10004 GCF_001635845.1 Oleiphilus sp. HI0132
CCGGCTTAAGTAGGCTTCGGTCATATCAATCACATAGTCTTGAAGCACTACATCGATTCGTTCTTCCAAAGGCGTTTCTAAGACAATTAAAGGGCAAGCAGACATGCGGTCTTTCAAAGTCAAAGGCAAAGCACAACGGCCAATCAAACGACTTTCGTCTTCCAGAAATACCGTGCCGCTATTTTGATGGCGCGCTTTTAATAGGGCGATGGATAGTTTGTTTTCAAAATCTATTTGGCTAGGTTGAGGGGTCAACATTCGACCAAAGCTAGAACCACGATGATGAGCCAAGCCTTCTAGATCGACGTAATTATTGAACTGCTTCAAAACGCGTGTTTTACCGGTGCCCGTTCGGCCACTAATAACGGTGAAGTCTAGCTCGCTGATTTGCGTTTCCATTTCGTCAATCAGAAAACGACGCATGGCTTTGTAGCCGCCTTTTATCAAGGGGTAATCCACACCTACGTCTTTAATCCAGCCTTGTGTGGTTCTTGATCGCAAACCACCCCGAAAGCAATACAAATAGCCCTGGGGGTTCTGTTTAGCAAAAGCCAACCAGGCCTCAAGCTTTTGGGCTTTATTTTCGCCACATACCAGCTCGTGTCCTAGTTCAATGGCACTATCCTGGCCTGATTCTTTATAACGAATACCAATCAAACGCCGTTCTTCATCATCCATTAAGGGTGCGTTGAGGGTATTTGGAAAGGCACCTTTATCGAACTCAACCGGTGCTCGAACATCCATTAGCGGAATATCATTCAGGAAAAGTTCGAGGTAGTTGTCTGTATCAGGTCTGTTGCTCATAGTGCTTAATAGTCAGGCGGTGCAAAGAAGGGGGAGATTATAGGGAAAATGCTTATGTAGAGCCATGCCTTATCTTTAAAACACTAGAACCAAAAGGCTTTAGAGCGCCACACTAATGAGTAAGCCAAGCCCTGACAGAAATAACAAACCCTTACACGCAGACATGAAATGGGCTTCACTCATTTTTGTATGCAAGCGATGTCCTAAGCTCGAACCAAGTAAGCAAGCCGGTAACAAAATTATGTCGATAATCAACAACGACGACACAGAAAAACCACTCTGTGACTGGGCGGCTAAGGCATACGGAACGATTTTAACCAGATTCATCATCGCAAAAAACATGGCAGCGCTTGCCAACCACGTGCGCTTGGGTAATCGTATCGTGGCCAAATAAATATTAATCGGTGGACCACCTGCGTGTAGCAATGTGCTGGTTAAACCAGACAAGGTCGCCCAAAAAAGACCTGCATAGGGCAGGTGAGCCAAAACGGGGCTCAACTGTTTCCACAGCGCGAATGCAATGCAAAATAAACCAAGCAAAGACTGTAACAAGCTACTGGACAATCCACCCAATAAATAGCCACCCGCGATGATGCCGACCAGTGCCGCGGGGCCGATCACTTTTATTTCTTGCCAGTTCACGCTGCGCCAATAATAGTGCATCGTCTTTGCGTCCATCACAATGAGAAGCGGCAACATTAAAATAGCGGCAACCGGCACGGGCATCACGAACGATAGTAATGGTACCGCGATAACACCCGCTCCTCCGGCAAAACCAGATTTTGAGATTCCCGTTATTAACACGCCAACCACGGCTAGCCCCCAAAATAGCGGGTCAAGCAATAATAGGCTTAGGTCATCAGTTGCATTCATCAGAATGTTTTCTCGCGTTATATTACAAGCAATTATCTTGGCGGGAGGTCAAACCAAAGAGCAGTCAAGCCTTCATCTTTGGCCGTAATAGATAGCTGATCTTTTATAATACCTAGACCATCACCTGGCTTTAATTCAAGCTTGTCAGTCGATGTAACGCCAAGTCCCTCCCCCTCAATTACATGCAAATAACCCACTCGCGCTTGAGCCGTCAATTCGTAGCGTTCTCCGGCGTTTAGCTGCAAGCGAAAAAGGCTCACATCCTGGTGAATACTTAGGCTACCGTTGCTTCCATCTGGCGTTACCAAAGCTGTCAGTGTCGAAGACTGTAAGATGGGCATTTGCTCGTAACTAGGTTCAATGAGTTTTACATTTGGACTGATCCAAATTTGCAAAAACTTCAATGCTTCGGTTTTAGATGCGTTAAATTCAGAGTGCATAATCCCTGACCCTGCGCTCATACGCTGAACCTCTCCCTCAGGCACTATAAAGTGATTTCCTGTGCTATCTCTGTGCTCGATAGCCCCCTCCAATATATAAGAAATAATTTCCATATCTCGATGACCATGATTATCAAAACCCGCACCGGGGGAAACCTCATCATCATTGATGACTCTCAGTACCGAAACTCCCATGTGATCGGCGTCGTAATAGTGACCAAACGAAAAGCTATGTTGGCTATTTAACCAAGAAAAGTTGGCCTTACCTCGTTCGTCAGCAGCTCGATAATAAAGCATGACAACTCCTTACTTTTGATGAAAATAGTGACTGAGATCGTTAGTTAGCTTTTTCCAACTGGTCTCGATCATGGGGTAAATCGAAATCTTGTTCAGGCCCTAAAGGAATGACCCCCGTCGGATTGATCGTAAGGTGACTGGCGTAATAGTGGGTTTTGATATGCTCAAAATTCACTGTCTGGGCCACCCCTGGCACTTGATACAGCTCGCGAACATAAGAACTCATCGCGGGGTAACTCGCTATCAGTTGTCTATTGGTTTTAAAGTGTCCAAAATAAACAGCGTCGAATCGAATCAGTGTCGTAAATAGACGCCAGTCAGCTTCGGTTAGTGTTGATCCACACAGATAACGCTGCTTAGACAGTACGCCTTCTACCCAATCTAGGGCATCAAATAATTGATGGTAAGCGTCTTCATAGGCTTCTTGCGTCGTCGCAAAACCTGCACGATAAACACCGTTATTAATGCAGTCATAAATTCGCTCGTTAATCATATCAATCGACTCACGCAAGCCCTCTGGATAATAGTCATCAGTATTGCCAGTTAGGTGATTAAAGGCTGAGTTAAACATGCGAATAATTTCAGACGACTCATTACTGACAATCGTTTGGGTCTGTTTATCCCATAAAACCGGTACCGTAACCCGCCCCTCGTATTGGCTATCAGCGCGCATGTAAAGCTGGTAAGCGTATTGAAAACCGTACAGCGGGTCGGTAACTTCCCAACCGTTTTCTAACATTATCGGGTCGACTACCGTCACATCGATATAATCTTGTAGATTCTTCAGCTGGCGAAAAATCAACGTGCGATGAGCCCATGGGCACGCCAACGAAACATACAAATGGTAGCGGCCTTTCTCTGCCTTAAACCCCTTCTCACCCTGCGGGCCAGGTTGACCATCGGCGGTCAACCAACTTCTGAAGCGACTATCTTGGCGACGAAACTCACCTCCGCTATCGCTCGTGTCATACCACTGATCAACCCATTTCCCATCTTGTATTAAGCCCATGACCTTGTACCTCAATAACGATTATCAAAGTGCGATGTTTTGAGTCGCACTTAACTATCTGAATCTGATTAATCAACGTGTTGGCTAAACAGTCTTGTACGATAAAAGTGCCTTATCAATACTCAAACTACCTGCACCTCTAATCGTTAAGGTTGCGCTGATAACCAGTAATGCGAGCGCAAACTCATAACCGTTAGTTGCCATAAAAAATCCATTTTCAATGTGAGCCGTGACAATCGCCACAATCATAGTGATTGCCAGTACCAAGGCCGCTGGACGAACCAAAAAGCCTACTATCAGCAATAAACCGGCGAAGAATTCGGCACTCCCTGCAAGCCCTGCCATCAAGATACCGGGCGATAATCCAATCGACTCCATCCAACCCGCCGTTCCATCCAATCCATAGCCACCAAACCAGCCAAATAGTTTCTGACTGCCGTGTGCGGCGAATGTGATGCCCGCGCCAATTCGGATAGGTAGCGTGTCTAGGCCCGCAGTCGTTGTGCTGATTTTGTTGAATAGTGCTTTCATGGCGTGTTTCCTCTGTGTTTTGATTTGATGAAATAAGTGTATCGCGCTGAAGAACTTCCAATAAGTGCCAATATCTGTTTAGAATGATCTAATAATTAGAACAATCTTTATGGAACCTTAATGATTAGAAACCCGATCACTATTGAAGCCTTAGAAACCTTAGACGCGATAGATAGACGAGGAAGCTATGCAAAAGCATCTGAAGAATTGAACAAAGCCACCTCGGCCGTTTCTTATGCTATTCAGAAGCTCGAAGAACAATTGGGTATCACTTTGTTTCAGCGTCAAGGTCGACGCTCGGTATTAACCCCCGCAGGGCAGCTAATTTTGCAAGAAGGGCGAAAGATTCTGATGGCGACTTCTCAGCTGGCTAATTCAGCAAAAGAAGTTGCCACGGGTTGGGAGCCGAAAATACGAATCGCGATGGAGTCCACGCTGAATCAACCTGTACTATATGATGTGCTGTCTGACTTTCTGGCCGAACACGAAAATGTAGAAGTTGATCTAATTGAGTGCGTACTTAACGGCGGCTGGGAAGCACTTGAGCAAGACCGCGTAGAACTCCTTGTCGGCGCGCCAGGACCGGTACCATTACAAAAAGGCTTCCGCGCAATTCCACTAACAGACACCGACCTAATACCGGTTATTGCCACGTCCCATCAACTTGCTGAACTCGCCTTAGATACACAGAGGCTCACCGAAATACTGCCTAAGTTAAGACGCGTTGTTACCCATGACACCTCAATACTGGAGGTGTCGCGCAGCGCCGGGCTCACAGATGCAGGGAAAACCTTTTATGTACAAACCATGGATCAAAAGGTCGAAGCCATATTAGCAGGTATAGGTATTGGTCACTTGCCGCGAAAACGTATTCACCAAGCCATTGAGAGTGGCAAGCTGAAGGAGCTTAAGCTTGCTAAGGTAAATAATCATGAATGCTTTATGGCATGGAAACTCAGCAATAAAGGCAAAGGTCTGCAGGCATTAACTCAATTACTGGCCACTGCAAAGTGGTAGGTGACAGCGTCAGACCAACCAAGCACTCCCCTCCTTCAGTAGGGCTTCTCAGACTAGAAGTATAAAAAAAGCCCCGAAGTCTCGAAAGACTCCGGGGCACAACTCCCTTCATTTTGACTGATCCGCCTGCTCTAGAACAGCCAATATGTTATTTACCAAAGTACAGATTGATAAATACAAGGGTTAGGCTAAGTTGAAATCCTTACTTATTGATCCTCTACACGCTGGTGGTTGAAGAAAACACCACCGTCACCAAAGGCCGAGCTGATAAACTCAGAACTTAGGCGAATCGTACCAACTTTCTTAGCACTATCACGACGAGATTTCGCATACTTCTTATGAAAATACGGGAAGATAGAAGTGCGAATTTTCTCGCTCGTTGCGTAGACGTCATAGATAGGCGTACCTTCTGGTAAGCTTTCCAAGTCGTCACGGAAGTCATGAGAAGCACTTGAGAACAAGCCCTTCACTTCTGGGCGCGGAACAAAGTAAACCTGCGTCGGCGTAACAACGCTGCTTTCTTTGGTGCCATCTGCGCGAACCTTCGCCATCTTCTCTACAGAAAGCGTGGTTGGCTTAGTCGAAACTAGTGAGAACAAGGCTGTGGTACCCAAAGTTTCGTTCACTTCCTTGTCAACGTACTGCGACAACTCATTTGCAAAGAAATCATGGTTACCACCTTGGCCTGATAAGGTGTATAACGCCGAGACATTGCGTGAGTTTCTACCGTCAACGAACACTTTCCATGCTAAGCCTGGAGCAAAGCCACGGTCATTTGGGTCACCCGTGACTGACAGGCGCAATAAGCCACACTCTGCACCTTTGAAGACACCTGTATAAGGGTGGCCAGAAGCAGGTTCAAAAGTAGTGGTCGCCATAGCTGCGTGAGCATGGATTGGCTTTTCATAACCGAGTGGCGCGACATCGTCCTTACGATTTACTTTTTCCCAAAGTACCGTATTAATCAGGCCACCAATATCGACATCAGTTAACCCTGGACGCTCTCCGGCATCATATTCAGTACGCATTGCACCGTTCGTCCATAAGAGCTGCTCTTTATCACAAGCTGACCACTCTTTGTAGTTATCTGGAATCTTCAAACCCCATGGTTTAAAGGCATTATCTACACCCGTTAAGCTTAACTCTAGCTCGGGGAAGTGACGACGAATCACGTCAACCATGGTGTTATTTTCTACCCAGTCGATACCTTCTTGCGTGTACACTTCAGGTGTATAGCTTTCAGTATAGAAACGGTCTGTCATCAAACGACGAGAAGCATTCAGGATAAAGACCTGGAAAGCCGTCTCACCAAAGGCAAAGCCATCAGGACGCACTGTTTCAGCTAGCTGACCCACCAAAGCATCGATCTGCTCAATGTCATTGTTATAAACACGCTTCAATTCAGCCAAAGTTGTAGGGTCTTCAGTTAAATCCTCAAACTTGGTAATCGGATTCAAACCAATCTGGCGACGGAATTCGTTGTAACGTGGTACACCACGCTCACGGTCACGAATAATATCGATTGTTGCCAAGTCAATATCGCCAATTAACGGCATTGAAAGGTTACGCAAAAACTCAGGATAGTTGTTTAGCGTCAAGGAACCTGGGTGAGTAATGCCGAAGGAGTACCATAGACGATCGCCGCCCTGATTATCGAGAATATCTTCTGCATCGCCATCACGCGTGTCTTCAATATTGATACGCTCAGAAACAACATTTGAACCGATATCGTAGATATCTACCGCATCACGTAGTAATGGGTGCATACGATAAACCGCAACGAATTCCTCAGTCAGTACATAAGGAACATCATAGTTATTTGGTTTGCTTTGGCCAACCAAACCACCAAGGATATGGTCAATTGCGCCTGGCGTGCTTAACTGTTCAGCTTTTTCAGGATCAAATAATGCGATGGTGTTAATGAGCCAGGAATTAGGACCTTTGATATCGTCCGTCACATTTTGGATCAAATCACGTGTTTCAGGATTACGCGCGATACCCCACCAGTTTGCTTCCATCGACAACTCTAATGCAGGGTTGGCGATAATTGCAGGCGTCCATTCAACTGTGTGAATCTTCGCCATCAAGGCAGAGTTGATCAAGCGGGACTTATCAAATAGCCACTGATCTGTCGCGTTTGGATAGTTTTCCTTCAGCTTGTCAGCAATAGCGTTATGCTCCAAGGTGAATAGCTGGTGCATCATGCTAAGACCTAGCCACCAGTTGTCACTAAAGCCAGTAACCGGCACGCCACTCCAGAAGTCTGTTGGCAAAGTACCATCACTTTCAATAGCGAGCTTACCATCTTCAAATGAACGAACAGAATCATTGGTTTCTTTGTTGCTGCCGTAAAGCTGTGAGCCATCCCACCAGTGAGTATTGTGGTTACGGTAAGTCGCTGGCAAGTAAGCATCGTCTTCAACGCTACGATCCGGATCAGCAGTTGTACGTTGTACAGACATAACACCCGTACCTAAAGGGTCACCTGATGGTAGAGGCACTTCGATATCGTTATCGGTCGCATTAGGGCCGTGGCTCACCCAATCGTGAACCATGAATTGAATCCATGACGCCGCAATAAAGTTAACGCTGGTGGCGGGCTTAAATTGCTCACGCTTCATCAGCGAGTTACTGACTTCACGCGGGTTAGGGCTCAACAAGGTACCGTCTTCCGTTTCACCAAAGGCGGCTTGAAGCTCGACGTTTCGTCCAAAGCGCATATGGACAGAACCTTCTGACGGGTTCTCCAGAATATTACAGGTACCATCTTCTGTTCGAGCGGTGTGGCTTCGCTCATCACAGACAATACCTTCGTTTGCTAGTTCAAAGTCTTCTGTCGAGATCATATTGTTCTCGAGCAGCTCACCTCGTTCCAAGCCAATTATTAGTGCAGCGCCTGCTACACCGAGTGTGCCGTATTTGACCAGGGCCGGCCAGGTTACCCATACCGAGTTAATAATCATGTGTCGTCTCTCCGTCCATTATTTTTGTTTTCTTTGACAAAAAACCCTTTCCCTCAGCAGGTGCATATTGGGGGATACGCTCGACCCCTGCTTGAGGAAAAGAGGACAACTTTTGTCAAGTAACCGGCAGGGTAAGGATAGTGTTAAAACTTTAACACCCTCCTAAAGGATGGGGAGATACAAAAATCAAGGTACACTCGATCTCTTAAGCCTGTTTCAGCCTGAGTTCAAACGTTAATAGATAAATTACCGACAATTACAGCAAAAGTCATAAAACATGGCCTATTTCACACTTTGAATAGTGGTATTTCACAATATTTAAAAGCGCTATTGAGATCGAAAAGGACATAATGCAGTCTTAATTAGTAGACGCATGTATGCCATATAGAGTCAGAACAATAACAAGGAATCAGGACGAGCGGTGGCACTATGAATACTCATATCAAGCGAGATGATCTAATAGCACTATTGGATAAGGGGCTAGGCTACCCTCTTGTTCTCATGGTGGCACCACCCGGTTCCGGAAAGAGTGTTTTGCTGGATCAATGGGTAACTCGGCAAAAATCCATTCATACTGAATGTCAGACCTTGCAATTCCAGACCTCCCCAAAGCTTAATGAGGGCAACGCATTATTTGCGTTAATATTTGAGTCCCTGAAAAATATCGCGCCGCTATGGGATGCTTCATTTTTTAACCTTTTTAAAGATGACTCCGAAGTAAAGCCCGAGCAAATCATTGAGGTTTTCATTGAAGCCCTAACACAAATTGATCATCCATTAGCGATTGTCTTTGATGACTTTCACCACATAAAAGCCAGTCATATTCATAAGACGCTAGAACGCTTAATCAGCCAATTACCGAAGCATGTCACATTTGTTTTATCATCTAGACGACACCCCCAATTTTCGATTGCAAAACTAAAGCTGCAAGAATCTGTATTGTTGATAGATGGCAATGATTTAAAACTAGATGAAACAAACCTGCTCGCATTAAATCAAACCATTGGCGGTTCCAGCCTACAGCCCAATAGAGTCAATACCTTGCTCGACCAAACAGAAGGCTGGTTCGTCGGTACAAAACTAGCACTACTTGCCTACGACAAAGTTGGCGAATCTGCACTAGATAGCTTTAGCGGTAGTCAGCCCGAATTACTGAATTATTTTGGTCACGAAGTCCTTAATAAGCTCACTCCTAGCGCTAAACGCTTTGTACTATCGACAGCTATTTGCAAATCTTTCAATCAGGATCTTTGTGAAAATGTACTGAATATCGACTACTCGGCGGCCAGTCTTGAAGAAATCACTATGCAAGAGCTGTTTCTTTCGCCAGAGCCTAATAATGCTGGGTGGTATCGTTACCACCCGTTGCTACAGGACTTCTTACTAAAACGCCTGGAAATTGAAGAAGGCCCCGAACATATCAAGCACTTACACTTCCTTGTCGCCAAATACTTCCTTGAGCATAAGGATCTCGACAGCGCGATCTATCACGCTAGACAATCTTCCGAGCAAAGCTTCTACTTCAAGATTCTAGAAGATGCTTGCGCGGGCTGGATAAAACAAGGAGAGCTTGAACGAGTCACAGACAGCCTAAGTAACTTATCAAGTGAAGACTTTACACAGCACCCTGAATTACTGATCAATCAACTTTATGCTTTATCATTTACCCGACGCTTCAATCAAGCCGGATATTTCCTCGAGAGACTTAAGCTCGGCTATACTGCGGGCTCCGGCACGCTAAAAGCTCATTACCAGTTCTTTCATTATCTACTCAAACTCTTTCAAAGTGACTCGGAAGTTCTGGCTCCCGATCCGCAATATGCCAAGAACCTTGCAGAGGCGCCTCAAGAGATCCTCGGCTTTGTAAAGGTACTGGAGGCCTATGCCCTGATGTGCAGCGGAAACTTGAGTTCTGCTTTTCGGCTGGCAAATGAGGGTAAAAGTATCCTGAACCAGAATCAGCATCACTTCTTCGAAAGCTTTGCCAGCTTAGTCATCATTTTATGTGACCGATATTTAGGCAGGGGTGTCGAGGCTATTCAACTGATGAACGAAGTGTTTCTGCCTATT